>CP154437.1:1200000-1500000 GCA_039516895.1 Campylobacter coli
ATATCAATGCTATCTATCCTTGCTAAAGGCGGAAGCTTCTCTTTGAGCTTATAGATGAAATGCTCGCATTCTTCTTTGGTACAAGCAAGAATGATTTCTACCCCAAAACCATCATTTTTTACTTCTCCACAAAGTCCTAATTCAGAGGCAAGCTCAAAGACAAGAGGACGAAAACCTACACCTTGAACAAGTCCTGAAATTTGAAGTTTATATCCTAAGCGGCACATCGCTTAACTGACAATTTTTAAGATGTTTTAAAGTATTTCTAAGCAAGGCTTTATGCTCAAACAAAGATCCACTAATTAGCGCCATTTCACTCTGTTTTTTTTCTCTTAAGCCATCATAAGTATCGCGTAAAAAATAAGCCAAGCTTTCCACAGCTCCATAAGCGATATTTGCACTATCTACCCCTGCCAGCATAAAGCTCATAGTAGATCTTAAGGTCCTAGTATAATCAAAACTTTTATCTTCTTTCAAACGATAATCAATCTTCACCCCACGAGGCATTTTAGATTCGTCTGCGATTTTTAAAAGCTTTTCTCCTGCCTTGTGTAAATTTTCATCCAAATTTAACACCCTGCCCACCAAGCAAAGTAAAGAATAAAAATTGTTTTTAAGTTCAAAACTCTCATTTAAAAGCGGAAATTCTTTGGCAAAATTTTCTAAAAGTCTTGCGCCGATTTCATCTTTTTGTATCTCTTCATAAAGCTCTTTAGAATTTTTAGGTAAAGAAAGGCAAAGCAAATTGATCTCTTTATTTGCGAGCAATAAATCTTCATACTCCTTACTAAGCTCTAACACAAAAGCCTTTTCTCCATAACGACTTAAAAGATAAGAGATTCTTGCCATATTTTTATCTTCTTTGGAAAAGATAAGCTCTCTTGCTCTTGGGTTGATAAATTCAAAACCCTCTAAGACTACTATTTGATTATCTAAAGTCGTGATATAAAAATCTTTTTGAAATTCTTTTATCTTTTTAACACTTAAAAATTTATACTCATTTTGCCAAAGCTTTAATCCTAAAGCAAAAGAAAACAAATCCTGCGCTAGTCTTAACTTAAATTCATTAAAATCAAGATCGTGATTTTTTCTAAATACAGCGCTTAATCTTAGCTTCATCAATGGTTTTTCCAAACTCGCAAGAAGTTTTAGATTTTCATTTGAGCAAACAAAGACAGAATTTATAGCTTTGATATCGCAAGGCATTAAATAATCGCACTCAAAATCCCCTTTAAATAAAGAAATTTCATAAATGCCCTTTTTATCCTTTAAATAAATACTTTTTTCTTTTAGCAACAAATCAAAAGCAGTGTTTAAATTTTTATCAAAATTATCTTCATTAAGACTTTGAAATTCGTTTAAATCACTTGAAAATTCACACTCGCAAAATACACCCCATTCGTTTTTACTTAATTCTTTTTTTTCTTGATAGAGCTTTGAATTAAGATAAGTAAGATAAGTAAAAGGGAAAAATTCTTTATCCTTTACTTCTTGCTGATGAAATTCTCCTGCCCTAACATCAAATTTTTTCAAAAAAATACTATGACTCATAGAATTTAAAGAATCACAAAAAGCCTTTAAATTTTCTTCGTCCGCATCAATGCTAAAATGATATTTATCCTCTTGTTTTTCTAAAGTATAACGATAATTTTTCGCATAAAAACGCAACAAATATTCAAATATATCATTATCCGCACTATAAACAAAATCAAATTCCAAAGTCATATTGTGCCTTTTTTGAAAAATAAACTATAAATATAGCATTTTTTACTTAAAATTCTTTTTCTCTTTGCCTAAAATCGCTCATAAAAGAATAGATAAAATCATAAAATTCTTTGCTATGATTTGGGAATTTAATGTGGCTTAATTCATGCAAAATCACATATTCTATAGCTCTTAAGTTTTTTTCTAAAAGTCTTAAATTTAAGTTGATATAGCCTTTTTTATGATTGCAAGATCCCCAACGCGTTTTCATTTTTTTAATGCTTAAATGAGAATAATGCAAATTTGTTTTTTTGCTCCATTTTTTAAGATAAAAAGAAAAAATGATTTTTGCATTTTGTTTTAAAAAATTATCCAAATCTTCTCTTGAAGCACTTTGAATTTCACCCTTTAAAATTCGCGTTTTTTTAAAGCTTTCATCTAAATTTAAAATATATTTTTTACCTAAAAAATATATTTCATTTTCGCTAAGCCTTGCTTTTTTGCTTTGAAAATTAAGATAAGTTTTTTGTATCCAAATTTCATTTTTATATAAAAATTCTTTTGCTTTTTCTAGCGGATAAAATTGAGGGATACTTAAATGAAATTCGCCCTTTTCATTGAGCTTTAAACGCAAGGTTTTAATGTTTTTGATTTGATAGAAAAAATCCCTATTTAAGTAACGAAAACTTTTTACACTAGAGCTTTGCCTTGCCATTTCTTACTCTTCCATCTATAAGCATTTACAAGCCCTCTTAAGAACTCATCTGCACAAAAACCTATCCATACCCCCAAAATTCCAAGCCCAAAATGAAAACAAAGCACATAGCCCACCGGTAAAGAAACACCCATCATAAAAACAAGTCCGCTAAAAAATGGAAATTTCGCATCTCCGCTCGCTCTTAGGGCATTGACCATGACTATATTAAAAGTGCGTGAAATTTCAAGAAAAATAGAAAGCGTAAATAAAGGAAGCATAAGCTCTCTAAGCTCAGGTTTTAAATCAAGCAAATCCATGGTAAAATCTTTGAAAACAAAATTTAAAACCGCCACAAAAGCACTGGCCATCACGCTCAAATACAAGGCATTCCAAGCGTGCTTATAGGCGATATTTTGGTATTTTGCACCCACTAATTTACCTACGATGATTTCATTTGCTATGCTGATTGCTTGTCCAATAAGCATGATAAGCATTGAAATTTGAAAATAAATCGTTTGCACGCTATCATTGTTTGATCCAAGTTTTGCCACAAAAGAAAAAGCGATAAAATACTGCACTATCCAAAGCAAATTTTCTCCCGCTGAAAAACCGCCTATGTTTAAAACTTTTTTCACCACAGCTTTTTCAAGCTTTATCATTTCTTGAATTTTAAGATGAATTTTTAATTTATAAAAAAGTATGATAAGTAAAGCAGCCACCGCCACAAAACGCGCAACAAGATTGCTAAGCCCTACTCCTAAAAGCTCGCTTTGAGTAAAATGCAGGGCGTAAAAATTGCCTATAATGACTATGATATCCATCAAAAAGCCTATAAACATAACCCAATAAGCCATATTATAAACCCTGATAATAGCAGCCAATACAATCCCCAAAGCATCAAAAAACAAACAAATTCCTAGCATTCTTAGATAGATAATGCCATCTTGTAATTTTTCTTCAGGGATATTAGCAAGCCTAAGCAAAAGCTCTCCTTGCCATATGATAAACACCGCGCAAACAAAACCCAAGAGCGCATTTAAAAACAAGCTTTGATGTATCACTTTTCTTGCTAAGACTAAATCCCTTGCTCCTATGGCTTGAGCGATCACAACACTACAACCCACACTTAAAAAACTAAAAATCGTGATAAACAAATCAGCGATTAAATTCCCCGCTCCCATAGCACCCACAAGGGAATTTGAATAATGCGAAACCATAGCAGTATTGATGATGATAGTAAGGTATTTTGAAAGCAAATCCCAAAAAATAGGAACACTGAGTTTTGTTAGGGAAAGTTGTTTTTTTGCCATGATTATTCTTTTAAAAAGCCGTATTCATAAATTTTAGGCTCTAGCTTTTTGGCTAAATTACTTTTTAAAGGTTCTTCGCTTAGTTTTAAAAGTGTTTCAAACAAAACTATATCCTTATGAAATTCTTTTTTTAAGGATATAATTTTAATATAAAGATACTTGTTTTTGTATAAATCTCACCCAAAAGCACCACTTAAATAAGCCTTGGTTTTTTCTTGCTTTGGATTTTCAAAAAATTCCTTACTTTCCCCAAATTCTATAAGCTCTCCAAGGTGAAAAAATGCTGTATAATCAGCCACGCGTTTACCTTGCTGCATATTGTGCGTAACCATGATCATAGAAAGATTATGGCTTAATTCTTTTAAAAGCTCTTCAATCACGCCTGAACTTATAGGATCAAGTGCAGAAGTTGGCTCATCTAAAAGCAAAAGTTTAGGTTTGATCGCTAAAGCTCTTGCGATACAAAGGCGTTGTTGTTGTCCGCCTGAAAGAGCTAGAGCATTTTGCTTGAGCTTGTCTTTAACCTCTCCAAAAAGCCCTACTTTTTGCAAACAATCCACCACCAAAGCTTCTTCCTCATCCTTGCTTTTAATCATACCATGAAGTTTTGGAGCATAAGAGATATTTTCATAAATGCTTTTTACAAAAACATTAGCTTGTTGAAAAACCATACCGACATTTTTACGCAAAACTACTACATCTTGATTTTTTACATCTTTTCCTTCGATTTCTACTAAACCATCGATTTTTGCGATTTTGTCATTCATTCTGTTAAAACAACGCAAAAAGGTAGACTTTCCACATCCTGAAGCACCGATTAATGCAGTGATTTTATTTTGCTCGATTTGCATATTGATATCAAATAAAGCTTGTTTTTTTCCATAAAATAAATTTAAATTTGTTGTTTTTGCTATCACTTTAATTTTCCTTGAAAATATTTTCTTAATAAAACCGCACTTAAATTTAGCACCACTAAAAGCCCTAAAAGTACGATGATACCCGCTGCAGTTCTTTCTAAAAACGCACGCTCTGGCATAGCCGACCATGAATAAATTTGAGCAGGTAAAACACTAGTTGCATCAAGCACTGAACTTGCCACATCAGGGATAAAAGCTATCATACCAATAATCATCAAAGGCGCAGTCTCACCTATGGCTCCTGCTAAAGTAAGGATAGAACCTGTTAAAATCATAGGCATAGCCAAAGGAAGCATGATGCCCTTTACCATTTGCACCTTTGTCATACCCAAAGCATAGGCAGCATTTTTCATGTTGATATCCACGCTTTTTAAAGCTGCTTTGGTTGAAACTATGATGATAGGCAAGCTCATGATCGCTAAAGTAAGCCCGCCTACTAAAGCACTTGAACGTGGCATTCCAAAAAGATTGATAAACACGCCAAGTCCTAAAAGTCCAAACAAAATACTAGGAATACTTGCAAGATTGTTAATGCACACTTCTATAAAATGTGTAAATAAATTTTGCGGTGCAAATTCTTCCAAGTAAATCGCCGCTGCAACTCCTACTGGAACGCTTACTGCCATACACACAAGCATAACAAGCAAAGTTCCTACAGCTGAAGATAAAATTCCTGAATTTTCAGGCGATTTAGAATCCCCATTTAAAAAGAAATTCGTATTAAAACGAAGTGCTATTTCATCTTTTTGTACAAGATTATCAACCAAAGCTCTTTGCTCTTCATTTAAGCGGTTGTAATTTTGTTTCATATACTGATCCACTTCTGAATTTGCTAAAAGCCATGATTTTTCAGTGATTTGTCCTGTTCTTATCTTTCTTTGCTCTGCACGCGATAAAAGCTCATAAGCAGGTGAATTTCTATCCGCTTCCACATAAATATAAGTTTGCTTAAACGCCCCAATTCCAAGATATGCCACACTTCCTAAAAAGATACAAAGAAAAATGAGATTGATATAAAGTCCCATTTTACAAAGTCTTTTAAAAGACTTTGAGGCTTTTTGTCGTTTTTTGAAAAGCTTTTTCATAAATTTTTCCTTTTGTGAAAGCGGTTGATAAGATAAACGCTAAACATATTGATGATTAAAGTGATGATGAAAAGCACCAAACCTAAAGAAAAGGCACTTAAAGCTAAAGAACTATCAAAAGCTTGATCCCCACTTAATGCTTCTACGATCTTAACCGTAACCGTTGTCATATCTTCTAAGAAATTCATTGTCAAATTTGGACGCAAAGAAGCTGCCATTACCACTATCATGGTTTCACCTAAAGCCCTTGAAAGCCCTAAAAGACAAGCTGCTACTATACCTGGAATAGCCTCAGGTAAAATCACAGCAAAAACCACTTCTTTTTTTGTCATCCCCAAAGCATAAGCTCCGTTAATCCTTTTTTCACTCACAGCTTCGATACAATCTTGCGACAAAGAAGCCACTATAGGCACTATCATAATCCCCATGATAAATCCCGCACCTAAAGCACTTTGAAAACTCGCCTGTATACCAAACAAAGAAAAAAACCATACTATAAAAGGTGCTACGATTATAGCTGCAAAAAATCCAAAAACAACAGTAGGAATCCCTGCGATAACTTCTAGGATAGGCTTGAGGTAATTTTTAGATTTTTTACCGGCAAAAACACCTAAATATATAGCACACATTACCCCCAAAGGTAGAGCTGTTAACATAGCAATTAAAGAGATATAAAAAGTTCCCCAAAAAAGCGACACTGCACCAAAAACCCCTTGCTTGCTCGTGCCATCTGCATTCATAAAAGCTGCATCAGCTGCCCATTCGCTTGAAAATAAAAAAGTACTTATGCTTTCTTTTTGAAAGAATTTTAAAGCTTCGATTAAAATCGTTAGCATGATGGCAAAGCTTACCACCACACTAACAAAAGCGCATAAGAAAAGCATAAATTTAATTATTTTTTCTTTTAGCAAAGTTTTTCCTTAAAATACTTTTCCAGCTTTTACAAGCTCATCGGTTAGAATTTTTCTATCTTCTATATGTTTTTGAGAAGCTTTTAAAAGCTCATTATTTAAAGGAACAAGCCCTATTTTCTCAAGCTCTCCTCCACTTTTTGCTAAATCATCACTCATATAAATTTTTGCAAATTCAAAGGCTTCTTTAGGGTTTTTCTTTGCATTGATATATATAAATAAACTTCTTGCAAGATCATATTTTCCATCAGCAATATTTTTTTCATCTGCTTTTACACCATCGATATCTGCTGCATTGATTTTATCCACATTGCTTACTAAAAATCCATAACCAAAAAGTCCAAAAGCATCTTTATCGATAGTAAGTTTTGAAACGATTAGATTATCATTTTCACCACTTGGGATATAAGCTCCATCTTGGCGTATGGTTTTATACTCGCCTTTGTATTCAGAAATTTTTTTAGAAATATCACTCATTATAAGTTCTTCTACGGTATCTCTTGTGCCTGAGCTTGATGGAGGACCATAAACACTGATTTTACGATTAGGTAAATTTTTATTGATTTGATTCCAGTTTGTATAAGGATTTGGGACAAGTTTGCCACCTTGTGGAACCTCTTTAGCTAGAGCTAGGAAAAGTTCTTTTTTAGTGATATTTAAAGGTGTGTTGGCCTTATTTTGCGCTAAAACTATACCATCATAACCTACCATAATCCCTACTATATCAGTAACTCCCGCTTTTTTGCAAGTTTCAAATTCGCTAAATTTCATCGCTCTTGAAGCATTAGAAATATCAGTTATACCCTCGCAAAATACTTTAAATCCACCCCCTGTTCCTAAACTCTCTACGATAGGAGTTTTTGTATTGTGAATCGCTGCATACTCTTCAGCTACAAAAGAAGTAAATGGATACACAGTTGATGAACCTGCGATTTTTAAATCGGCCGCATTTAAAGCACCTGCTAAAGCAAAACTTGCAACACTTAAAGCTAGAATTTTTTTCATTTTTTCTCCTTACTTTTAAAAAAGTAACGGAAGTTTAGGAAAAGTGGGAAACATTTTGGAAACATTTTTTTTACTTCGCAACGGAAATAAATTCCGTCTTACGACAAAGGACTAAGTCCTTTTGAAACCTCTAAAGGCACGCCCACCTAAAAATCTTTGCAGATTTTCAGCCTTTTTAAAATTCTCTTACTTCGCAACGGAAATAAATTCCGTCTTACGACAAAGGACTAAGTCCTTTTGAAACCTCTAAAGGCACGCCCACCTAAAAATCTTTGCAGATTTTCAGCCTTTTTAAAATTCTATCTCATAACAAAATATAAATTATTTCATTTAGAAACATTTTATTTTTATTTTATATATTTTGATTTCAATCCTTTAAAAATTTATTTTGTTTTAAAAAAATCAATATATCATTTTAAAAACATTCTAAAAAATAAAAACAAGGAGATAGAATGCTTTCAAAAAAAGTAGTTGATTTATTAAACGAGCAAATCAATAAAGAAATGTATGCAGCTAATTTATATCTAAGTATGAGTTCTTGGTGCTATGAAAATAGTCTTGATGGAGCTGGACTCTTTCTTTTTCAACACGCAAGCGAAGAAAGTGAACACGCAAGAAAACTTATAACTTATCTTAATGAAACAGATTCACATGTAGAGCTTAAAGAAGTTAAGCAACCTGAACAAAATTTCAAATCTTTACTTGATGTTTTTGAAAAAACTTACGAGCATGAACAAAGCATTACAAAATCCATTAATGATCTTGTAGAGCACATGTTAGCCAATAAAGATTATTCTACTTTTAATTTTCTTCAATGGTATGTAAGCGAACAACACGAAGAAGAAGCACTTTTCCGTGGTATAGTAGACAAAATCAAACTCATCAGTGATAATGGAAACGGCTTGTATCTAGCTGATCAATATATCAAAAATTTAGCCTTGTCTAAAAAATAATATTTTTGCCTTGAAAAAGGCAAAATTACAATTTCATCTTAGGTAGCGTATGACTTATTTTTCTTTAGAATTTAGCATTTTAATGATTGTATTTTTTGCCATATATTGGGCATTTAAAGATAATTATAAAATACAAAATATTTTAATCTTAGCTTTTTCATATCTTATTTATATACTGATTAATCCTTATTTTGCTTTAATTTTATTTATTTATACTTTTTTTATACATTTTTTCGCCTTACTTATCTTTGTGCGTCGTAAACGATATATCTTTGCTACTTGTCTAACTTTTATAATATTAAATTTATGTTTTTTCAAATATTTTCCAAACATCAAAGGAAGTCTTGATCAAGTGCTAAGCTTTTTGGGGCTTGATTTTTTAAATATCGAACTTATCTTACCTATAGGTATTAGTTTTTATACTTTTGCTTCTATTACTTATCTTGTAGATGTATATAAAAAACACCATTTAGAAAGCTTTTTAAATTTAGCAACCTTTTTATCATTTTTCCCTACCCTACTTGCAGGACCGATTATGCGTAGTGCGTTTTTTTTCGAACAAGCTTATCAAAAACGCGAATTTAAACATGCAAATTTGATCATCATTTTGCTTATTTTTGGTATAGTTAAAAAAGTTCTTATTGCTAATTATTTAGGAATTTACGCTAAAAATATTTTAGATTTTCCTCAATCTTATAATTTCATACAACTTTTAAGTGCAATTTATGCTTATGCGGTGCAAATATATTGCGATTTTAGTGGATATGTAGATCTAGTTTGTGCTTTTGCTTTAATGTTAGGTTTTACTCTACCACCGAATTTTAATATGCCTTATTTAGCAAAAAATCTTAAAGAATTTTGGGCTAGATGGCACATCAGTCTTTCAACTTTCATAAGGGATTATATCTATATTCCTTTAGGAGGCAATAGAAAAGGAATGCCTCGCACCATAGCCAATATACTCATCGCTTTTATCCTTTCGGGCTTATGGCATGGAAGTACTTTGGCTTTTGGACTTTGGGGATTATTGCATGGATTAGGTATTGTATTTATCCACTTGCTTGCCTTAACCAAATTCAGTCTTCAAAAAATTCCAGCTTTAGGAAGATTTTTAACCTTTCAATTTGTATGTTTTACTTGGATTTTCTTTTATTATAATAAAAATTTAGAAGATGCTTTAGAATACTTCAAAGCTTGCTATAATAACTTTTTCCAAATTCCTAGCTATAATGATATCTATATGCTTGTAAGTTTTGCTGTGCTTTTTATGATTTATCCTTTATTTGTCAATTTTAGAGAATATTGTGTAAAGATTTTAAATCTTACGCCGTTTTTATTAAAGCCGTTTGTAATCACTTTTATTTTGCTTTTGGTGTTTGCTTTTATGCCAAATGGTATTCCTGATTTTATTTATTCGAGTTTTTAAATGAAAATTATTAGATTTTTCTTTATTTTAATTATAGTGTTTATACTTGTTTGCCTTGTGATGAATCAAAGCATTTTTTCTTATATCGAGCAAAAATATCACTTTGCATTTTATCCTAAAAACGATATTTTACAAGAGGCCAATGGTTTTAAAAATAAACTAGAACAAATCCGTGCAATACTAAGCAATGAGCCCCTGCCTCAAAATATAGAAGAAAATATCATGGTTCAAGAAGATATGGATGAACTTAATGCAAGTAATGATTTTATCGATAAAAACACCACTATTGAAGATATACAGCAAACAGAAGATGAAAATGTCAGTTTTATTGACAATACCAAGCTAGAAATTCACAAAGGTGATGAATTTTTATTTATAGGTGATTCTTTAATGCAAGGCGTGGCAATCGCACTTAATCGCGATTTAATTGATCTAGGTTTAAAAGCCAATGATCTTAGCAAGCAAAATACAGGACTTTCTTATAAATCTTATTTTGACTGGGCAAAAGCAACCAAAGAAGCTTTTGCAAAAAATCCTAACATTAAATATCTCGTCGTCCTAGTTGGAGCAAACGATCCTTGGGATATCAAAAAAGGTGGGGTTTATCATCGCTTTGGTTCAGATAGCTGGATTGATATCTACACTTATAGAGTAAATGAAATCATCAATATAGCCAAACAACATGATGCAAAAATTCTTTGGTTTGAAGTCCCTCCTGTTAAAAAAGATGAGCTCAATGAAAAAATACAAATTCTAAACAAAATTTACAGCGAAGAAATTCTAAAAAACAAGCAAATTTTTATCAATACAAAATTATTTTTTAGCGTCAATGATGAATTTTCAACCTATATCAAAAACGAAAACAACAAAAGTGTAAAAATGAGAACAGATGATGGAATTCATTTTACCCCAAATGGCGCAAAAGAGATGTCAAAACTCTTGCTCGAACATATAACAATCAAGGAAGAAAATGCAAATTAAGCAATTTAAAGCTATATTATTAATCCTTATATTTTCAATCAATTTATACGCAAACAACACAAATAATATCATAGATGAAATTTTAAATCAAACCAAAAATCAAAGCGCTTTGAGTAATTATGCTTCTAAAAAAGATTTAAAGATTTTAGAACAAAAACTCAAAGATCAAAAAAATATAGGCATTAGAATTTATGGAGATTCTCACACAGCAGCAGATTTTTTTCCGCGTGTTATTAGAGGATATTTAATCAAATCAAATTCCATAGGCTTTGCTTATCCTTTACAACCTAAATATCAACAAAACTTAAATCTTGATTATTCTTATAAAAATTATGAAATTTTAAACTCAAGAAATACAGACACCGCAGGTATTGACTTTCCTTTAGGTGGGATAATAGCCAAAGCTAAAGAAAAAGGTGCAAAAATCACTCTTGATACCAATTTAGACAAAAAAAAATTTAAAGTAGGTTTTGTCTTTAAGGCTCAAAATAACACCAATGCCTTTAGTATTAAAGATGCTCAAAACAAAAGTTATGAGTTAAGATCAGTGGCTAATAAATGGTCATATAAAGAATACGAACTTGTTTTTCCTTTGCAAATTTCTGCTCTACAAAAAAACGCTCAATTGGGAGGATATTTTATCACCAGCAAAGAAGACAATGCCTATTTAGATACCATAGCGATCAATGGAGCAAAAAGTGATCTTTGGATGTCGTGGAATAAAAAAGTAAGCGAGCAAGAATTAAAACTCCTATCTAATGATTTAATCTTACTTGCTTATGGTTCTAATGACGCACTTTTTAAGGGCTTTGAAAAAAATAAATTTAAAAAGAATTTAAAAGATTGGATTCGCACACTCAAAACTTATAACAAAAACGCCCTTATCATGCTTGTTTCCCCTCCTACTGTGGTAAAAAAACAAGGTAAAAACTATACCCTAGCTCCTGATTTTTTTGCTATAAGGCAAGCACTTTATGAGGTAGCCAAGGAAGAAAAAACTCTTCTTTTTGACATGCACCAATTCATGCAAGATAGTGGTGGAAAAAACAAATGGATAGAACAAAAGCTCTCCTTGCAAGATGTACATTTAACCATTAAAGGCTATGAATTAATGGCTAAAAAATTGCTTGATGATTTAAAAAAATATGTGCATTATTGATTTTTAATTTTATCAATATAATTTAAAAAAGCCTTATTTGCTTGATATTTTTAGCAGAAGAGATATAAAATTAAGGCATTTCCAAATGGGTTTCATCATAGCTTAAAGCTGTGATTTGATAATAAGAATTGATGGTTTTAAGAAGATTAAACCTAGCTTCTAACAAACTTTGTTTAGTGGAATTTAAAGTATTAGAAGCATCTAAATAATCTTTTAATTCACTTTTACCCAAATTATATTTTTCCCAATAAGCTTGAGTAATCAGCTCTTGTTTAAAGCTAGTATCTTTTAAAATTTGAAGCAACATAGTATTGCTTTGATAGTCTTTATAATTTAAAGCAAATTCATTCATAGCACTTTGCAAACTCTGCTCATAAGTAATAAGTGCACTCTCATAATCAAACTGCGAAATTTTGATATTTTGCTTTACTCTGCCATAGTCTAAGAAAGGCAAAGAAATTTTTATATTACCACTAAGAACTTCAAATTTAAAACTATCATCAAATTGTTTATCGCTACCATTTAAAGCCCCATTTAGAGAAATACTTGGCAAGATTGATTTTTGCACCGAAGCATAGTCTTTAAAAGCGGATTTAAGGGTATTAAGCTTAGAGCGCACATCAGGACGATACACAAGAGCTTCTAAAGGGATGTTAAAATTAGGATTTAAATTCTTAAAATCAGAAAGAGTTAAAGCTTTAAAATAATCAATATAAGCAAAACCCTCTTGCTTGCCTATCAAATCTTGTAGATTTTTTATAAGTAAATTTCGATTTTGCTCATTGCGTAATAAATTCTGTTTTGCTCTTAATAAATTTTGCTCGATATTAAGCAAATCAAGTTCTTCGATTTTTCCAAGCTCAAATTTATAAGCATAGAGCTCTCTCATTTGTTCTAAATTAGCTAGATACTCTTTAAGTAAATTATCCACATCATTAAAATAAGCAAGTTCAAAAACACCATTTAAAGCTGTATTAATCATACTGATTTTTAAATTTTCTAGATCATAAGCACTAGCCTTTGCACTGAATTCACTCGCACTTGAGCTATCCCTTATCTTTCCATAAATGTCAAGCTCATAGCTTAAATTTAAGCTATTATTAAAATTCTTACTTTGGACTCCGGAATTTAACTTCTTATCTCCACCAAGCCCCAAATTTGCACTTAAAGTCGGATACAAATCATAATCTATCAAATCAGCCCTTGCTAAAGCTGCAAGCAAAGTACTTCTAGCTGTATTTATATCGCTATTGTTTAACAAAACAAAATTTAAAAATTCATTCAATTTAGCATTATCGTAAGCCTTGTACCAATCATAAGTGATATTTAAGTCTTTAAAGCTCTCCTCGCTCATTGTTGGCTCTTTAGGTAAGCTAAGTTTTACTCCACAGGCGCTTAAAAAAAATGCTAGTAAAATACTCAATAAATTTTTCATTTTATTCCTTTGATAAGGCGCTGATAGGATTTAAATTGGCTGCATTTCTTGCAGGGAAAAATCCAAAAACAACCCCGATTAAAACAGAACTCAATAGCCCCAAAAGCACAGAATACGCATTTAAAACCATAGGAAAATCAGTGCTTAAGGTATTAAAACCAAAAATCACAAAAACAGAAAGCAAAACTCCTAAAATCGCACCCATAGAGCATATCATCACAGCTTCGATCAAAAACTGCATCATGATATCTTCTCTTCTAGCACCTATTGCCATGCGAATTCCTATTTCTCTTGTTCTTTCACTCACTGAAACAAGCATGATATTCATCACGCCTATACCTCCAACAATCAAAGCAATCACCGCCACCGAAGCAGTAAGTATAGTTGTCGTGCGTTTATTTGCCGTGATAGCTTGCTTGAAAGTATCGGAATTAAAAGTAAAAAAATCCCTCTGTCCGCGTTTGATCTCTAAAATTCTAATAATGGCATTTTCAGCTAAGGTAGAGCTCACATCGTCTTTTACTTTTACTATAATTTCACGCAAATTTCTATCACCCGTAAGCTTATTCATCAGTGTAGTATAAGGCATATAAAGGCGTACTACATTATCTTCTATGGGTTTTTCTGTGTCTTTTTGTAAAACTCCTATGATTTTAAAGGGTTGAGAATTAAAAATCACCACACGCCCTAAAACATCTTCGCTCTTTTGATGAGGAAAAAGATTTCTCTTAGCATTAAAGTCAAGCACCGCTACATTAGCATTAGTTTCTATATCTTCATTATTTAAAATTCTCCCAACTTGAAGCTTTAAACCCTCTATGGCAAAATTATTCACCCCTACTCCCTCAGCTCTAGCGCTTAAAGAAATGTTAGTATAAGTTGCTACGCCTGAAGTATTAGAGTGCGCATCTACCGCTTCTAAATAATCTAAACTTCTAAGTGTTTCTAAGTCGCTAAAATTAAGCCTTGTTTTGCCTGAACGCAAATCCCCAAAACCTTTACCAGGGCGGATTTCAATGGTATTGGTTCCAAGTCTTGCGATGGATTCTAAAACCTTAGCTTGAGAGCCAAGCCCTAAGGCCACCACGCACACAACCGAAGCTATACCTATGATGATCCCTAGCATGGTTAAAATAGAACGAAGTTTGTGTGCAAGTATGGAAGAATAAGCTATTTTTAAACATTCAAAGGCTTGATTTTTAAACAAGGTAAAAGTTTTTTTCTCTTTTGGCATACTTTTAACCTGTCCTTGATAGGCAAACTTATCTTTTTTGCTATCACTTAAAATCTCTCCATCTTTGATTTCTATCACTCTTTTAGCCTGTGCTGCTATCTTTGGATCGTGCGTTACAAGTACTATGGTATGCCCTTGTGCGTTTAATTTTTTTAAAATTTCAAGCACCATAATACCGCTTTTACTATCTAAAGCTCCTGTTGGCTCATCGGCTAAAATAAGCTCTCCACCATTCATCAAAGCTCTAGCTATAGAAACACGCTGTTGCTGTCCTCCACTTAGCTCATTGGGTTTTGATTCTATCTTGTGCTCAAGCTCTAAATTTCCTAAAAGTTCTTGAGCTCTAAAATTTCTTTCTTGCACTTTTTTACCCGCATAAACAGCAGGCAATGCAACATTGTCATTTGCGCTTAGAAGATTTAAAAGATTGTAGCGTTGAAAAATAAAGCCTATTTTTTCGCGTCTTAATCTCGCTTTTTCGTCGCTATTGAGCTGGGTAACTTCATAATTATCAAAAATATAACTCCCACTGCTTGGCTCATCTAAGGTTCCTATGATATTTAAAAGCGAAGTTTTTCCACTCCCACTTTGCCCTATGATAGCGACAAATTCGCCTTTTTCTATACTTAAACTTACATTTTTTAATATGGCATTCTCGCCTATATTTTTACAAATATTGTTTAAAAAAATCATCAAAATCTCAATCTTAACTTAGGAGCAGCACTATCGCCACTTGAACTTACTATCAGTAATTCATCCTCGCTTAAACCTTCTAAAATTTGAGTATTTACAGAATCTTTAATGCCTAATTTAACATATTTTTTTACTGCTTTTTGACCTTGCAAAATTTCAACATAATACCCTTTTGCATCATTTTTAATCGTATAAGTAGGTACAGCAATAACATCTTTAACACTTGCTACAACAATTTCATTTTGTATACTCATACCAATACGCAAAAAATCATCTTTATTTGCCACATAAAATTTAGCATAATAATATATGGCATTGTTAGAACTTGAACTTGAAGAACTAGAGCTTGAAGAAGAAGTAGAATTGGTACTTGAATCACTTATTTGAGTATCTGCAGGATCTATGCTTGCTATGCTTGCTTGATAAGTTTTTTGAGGATCGCTAAGCAAAGAAAAATCAAGTTCTGTGCCGATTTTTATCTTACCAACATCCGCTTCAGCTATCTCCATTCTTACTTCCATTTGATCTAAATTGGCTATGCGGACTATGGTTGGGGTGTTTTGATTGGCATTTACAGTTTGTCCTTCATCGACTGCTACATTGATCACAACTCCATCAATAGGCGCAGTGATGGTTGTATATCCTAAATCTTTTTGAGCGTTTTTAAGAGTGATTTCAAGCTGAACTACTTGAGCATTAAGCTCTGCAACATTTGCCTTTAAAGTGTAAAAATTGTTTTTTTGAGTTTCTAAATTTTCAAGAGAACTTGCCTTAGCAGCATAAAGTTTTTGTTCTCTTTGGTATTGTTTACTTGCGATTTCAAGGGCGACTTTTTTACTTTCTAAATTGGCCTTAGCACTTTCAAGCTGCGCCTTTGTGATATCTAAATCATTTTGCTGTTTATCTTTATCAATTTGTGCGATCAAATCACCTTGTTTTACATACGAACCCACATCAACATAAAGCTTGATGATTTGCCCGCTCACTTGAGCACCCACATCAACTTGATCTTTAGCATAAACTTTCCCTACCGCTTCTATGGTTTGAGAAATATTTATTTTTTTAACCTTTTGGGTGAGATAATTGATTTTTTCACCATTATTGAAAAATACAAAATAAGCACCCACTCCAAAAAGCGCTAAAATCACTACAATCAAAACGATCTTATTTTTCATCCTAAGCCTTAAACCAAAAAAATAAATCTTAGAATTCTACTTGGGCAAAGTGAATTTTTTGTGAATTTTTTAATTCATTTTTTAAGAATTTAAAAATTCTAAAGCCATCATACTATCGCCTTGCATTAAGACTTTTAAATTTTCATCTTCCCAGCAAAAAGTAGAGCTATGGTGCAAGGTAGGGTTTTTCAAATCTTTTGAAATACCCACAAAAACATAAGCGCCCATTCTCTCACGCGTTAAAAAAGCAAAATCCTCAGCCCCCATATCAGGCTTAGCTACGCTAATGATATTTTGCTCGCCCAATACCTTGCTAAAAGCTTTTCTAGCTATTTTTGCAGCATTTTCATCATTGATCAAAGGAGGGTATTCTCTTTTATAATCAAGCTTAAAATCACCCCCAAATTCCAAAGCAACAGCTTTGGCTGTATTTTCTATGGAGCTTTGTAAAAGTTTTTGATTTTCATCGCTTAAAAAACGCACTGTTCCTTGCAAAATAGCATTTTGTGGGATCACATTAAAAGTCGTTCCTGCATGGAATTTTCCTATGGTGATAACCCCCGCATCCACAGGCCTTAAACGCCTTGAAATGATACATTGCACATCGCTGACAAATTTGCTCGCCATGACTATAGGATCGATAGTTGTATGAGGGTGTGCTCCATGTCCACCTTTTCCTATAAATTCAAGATCAAAAACATCAACCCCTGCCATCATCTCACCGCTTACAATTTGAGCAGTATTTTCAAGCAAAGGCCCCCATAAATGGCATCCAAAAACCGCATCTACATGGGGATTTTCAAGTATGCCCGCTTCTATCATAGGCTTAGCACCCCCACTTCCTTCTTCAGCAGGCTGAAACATAAATTTAATCGTTCCACTAAATTCATCTCTTAGCTCATTTAAGATCAAAACCGCTCCCAAAAGCCCTGCTGTGTGTCCATCGTGACCACATGCGTGCATTTTTCCATTGATTTTTGAAGCATAGCTAAGATTTGTTTGCTCTTGCACAGGCAAAGCGTCCATATCCGCTCTTAAAAGCACGCATTGAGGTTTTTTAGTGCTTTGTTTTTTTCCTTCTATGCTTGCTAAAATTCCGGTTTTAGCTATATTTTTTTCATATTTAATGCCAAATTCATCTAAAATTTCGCACACCAATCTTGCTGTATTTTCTTCTTCAAATTCAAGCTCAGGGTGCATATGAATTTGATGTCTTAAATTGACAATTTTTTCATAGTATTTATCACTTAAATTTTTAACGCGTTCTAACATAGTTTTAGTCCAAATCCTTTATTTTTTCATCTGCTTTTTTATTGTCTATTTTTTCTAAATTTGCTTCCATTTTACGAATTTCTTCTTCGCCGCTTCTTACTAATTCTTGATCAATTTTAGAAAAATCTCCAATTTTTTTATCCGCATAATCCACTTTTGACAATATAAAACGCAACAAATTAAGTCTTGCTTTTTTCTTATCATCTGAAGAAATGATAGTCCATGGACAGGTTGGGGTATTAGATGCTAAAAGCATAGAATACTTTGCCAAGGTATATTTATCCCATAATTCTTGAGATTTTTGATCCACAGGAGAAAGTTTGTATTGCTTTAAAGGGTCAATGCGGCGTTTTTCAAAGCGTCTTTTTTGCTCCTCTTTAGAAACAGAAAAATAAAATTTAAAAAACATCAAATTGCTATTTGAAATCATATTTTCAAACAAAGGCACCTCTCTTAAAAAGTCTTTATGCTGCTGTGGGGTACAAAAACCCATCACAGGCTCTACTCCTGCGCGGTTATACCATGATCTATCAAAGATCACAATCTCACCCGCTGAAGGCAAATGCGTCACATAGCGTTGAAAATACCATTGTGTTTTTTCAACATCATTAGGCTTTTCAAGTGCTACCACACGACATCCCCTAGGATTTAGATACTCTATCAAACGCTTGATCGCACCACCCTTGCCTGCTGCATCGCGTCCTTCTATAAGTATAAGCACTTTTAAACCCTTTGCTTTTACATAATTTTGAAATTTTAAAAGCTCGATTTGCAAATTTTTTAAATCTTTTTCATATTCTATAGTGCTTTTTTTCTTCTTGATAGAAACATAAATTTCATCTTTTTTTGTATCCTCTTGAATTTTTGCCGGAATTTTTTCTTGCATAAGCAACCTTTATAAAATATTTAAAGCAAATTTACCATAACAAACTATAATTCACATTAAAATCATAAATTTTACACTTGAGTTTAGGATAATAATGCGTTTTATTTTTACACTTTTATTTAGCTGTTATTTTTTATTTGCTTCTGTTTTATCTTTAAATGAAGCCTTTGAAGTAAAATCGAGTTCTTATGATAGCGCTGTATCAATCGATATTAAATTGGGAAAAGATATTTATCTTTATTCTGATAAACTCAAACTCTATATTAATCAAAACGATATCAGCCATTTAATCAATCTTCCGCCTAGCACTCAAAGACTCAACGAAAAAGTGTATTATCAAGATTTAAATTTAGCCCTGCCTAGCCTACTGCTTGAGCGTTTTGCACAAAGTCAAAACAATCAAATCAAACTCGAATTTCAAGGCTGCTCCGAACAAGGCTTGTGTTACAACCCCCAAACTTGGTATTTTGATCTAAAGCACAAAGATAAAAATTTTGAAATTTCAGCCCCCTATAAAGAAAAGAAAAAGACTCTTCAGGTAAAATCCGAAGAAAGTATGATAGCAAATTTCTTAGCCACAGATAAGCTTTTTTGGATCTTACTAAGCTTTTTAGGCTATGGACTTTTACTTTCACTTACTCCTTGTATTTTGCCAATGATTCCTATATTATCTTCACTCATCGTAGCCAAAAGTGAAACAAAATTTTCTAAAAAACACAGCTTTTTTTTATCTTTTATTTATGTATTTTCTATGTCTTTAGCTTATGCTATCGCTGGAGTTATAGCAAGTTTTTTAGGAGCAAGCGTTCAAGGACTTTTGCAAAAACCTAGTGTTTTGATCTTTTTTGCATTGATTTTTGTATTGCTTGCTTTAGCAATGTTTGAAAGTTTTCGCTTTGAGCTACCCCTAAAATTTCAAAATTTTCTCCACAAAAAAAGTGAAAAAGGCAAAGGAGTGCTAGGTGTAGCCCTCATGGGCTTTTTATCCGCTCTTATCGTAGGTCCTTGCGTAGCCGCTCCTCTAACTGGTGCTTTGATCTACATAGCCAACACAGGCGATGCGCTTTTAGGAGCTAGCGCTCTTTTTGTCATGAGTTTTGGCATGGGGATTCCTTTACTTTTCATTGGTCTAGGTCTTGGCTTTTTAAAGGCGGGAGCTTGGATGCAAAAAGTAAAAATTTTCTTTGGTTTTGTTATGCTAGCTATGGCTATTTGGATACTTTCTCGTATCATTGAAACAAGATATATTTTGATCGCTTTTGGAATTTTGGGCGTATTTTTTAGTGTATTTATGGGAATTTTCGAACAAGCTTTTAGCGTGATAACTAAGATTAAAAAAAGTCTATTGATTTTGGTTTTGGCTTATTCTTTAAGTATATTTTTAGGTGGGATATTTGGCGCAAAAAATTTCTTAAATCCTTTGAATTTAAATTCAAATACACTCTTAAATTCTTCAAAATTAAATTATAACTTTATAAACGATCTTAATGCTCTTCAAAAAGAGATTAAAACCAGCACCCGTCCTATCATGTTTAACTTTACAGCATCTTGGTGTGAAAATTGCAAACTCTTAGATGAGCTTACTTTTAGTGATGAAAAAATTCAAGAAAAACTCAAAAATTTTCATTTAATCAAAATCGATCTCACTCAAAATAGTGACAAGGACTTAGAAATCATGAAAGAATTTGGTGTTTTTGGCCCACCGGTTTTGATATTTTTTGAAAATGGTAAAGAAAATCTTAGAATCACTGGTTTTATCAGTGCAGATGATTTATTGCAAAAATTGACAAAATGAAAATTAAAAGCTTGCAAATAGGACATATCAAGGATTATGGCGGCTTTAAAAGCGCCTTTATAAAAAATATTTATTTAAAAGAAGTGGATATTGATTTTTCGGGCATTATTAACGACAATATAGCAGATACAAAACATCATGGCGGAAAAAATAAAGCCTTGTTTGCAAATTCTTATCATAATTACCCCCTTTGGGAAAATTTTCTTGGAAAAAAACTTGAGTGTGGTATGATGGGAGAGAATTTAACCCTTGAAAATTTACACGAACAAAATGTTTGTATAGGCGATATACATCGATTTGAAGATGCTATCTTGCAAGTAAGCGAACCACGCAAACCTTGTGTGAAAATTTCAAAAATTCATCACAATCCAAATTTCACACAAGAGATTTTTAAAACAGGATTAAGCGGGTGGTATTATCGGATTTTAGAGGGTAAAAAAATTCATGCACATTCTAAAATTCAGCTTATAGAAAGAAATCCTATAAATTTAAGCGTCCTAGAACTCAATCATTTATTTTACAATCCTCATCAAGCACTCAAACAAAATCCAACTTTGCTTGAAAAATTAAGCAAACTCGATACGCTCATTTCACAAAATTGGCACGAAACTATACAAAAACGCTTAAAAAATACCTACGATTTAAACTATATGCAAAATTTATAATTTTTTAAAGTATTCTTAGGCTACAATTTAATTTTTTTGAAAGGATAAGCATGCAAAGACAAACATGGAGTAGCACTCTTACTTATATCTTAACCGTCGCAGGAGCAACCATAGGCTTTGGTGCAACTTGGCGTTTTCCTTATCTTGTAGGAGAAAATGGGGGTGGTGCTTATGTTTTAGTATTTTGTATAGCAATGATACTCATTGGTATCCCTGTTATCTTAGCTGAAAATGTCATCGGTAGAAAATCCATGACAAACAGCGTCGATGCTTTTGAAGGTAAATGGAAATTTATAGGCTATATGGGACTTTTGGGTAGTTTTGGTATCATGGCTTATTATATGGTTTTGGGTGGCTGGGTTTTTGTCTATGTTTTTGAGTTAATCATAGGCAATTTCAATCTCTCTCATACTGTAACCAAAGATTTTACCGAGCAATTTTTTAATGAAAAAATTTCTTTCAATCCTTTAGGTGTAGGAATTTTTACTACACTTTTTGTCCTTATCAATTATATCATTTTAAGGCGTGGCATTATAGATGGTATAGAAAAATCAGTTAAATTCCTCATGCCTTTGCTTTTCATTTGTCTTATACTTGTTGTAGGACGCAACTTAAGCCTTGAAGGTGCCATGAATGGTGTAAAATTTTATCTTACGCCTGATTTTGACAAAATTCTATCCCGAAAACTACTCATCGATGTTCTAGGACAAGTCTTTTTTGCGCTTTCTCTGGGTTTTGGCGTGATGATAACTCTTTCATCTCATCTTAGCAAAAATGAAAACATGACAAAAACTGCCATTTATACAGGAGTTTTAAACACTCTTATTGCTGTGCTAGCAGGCTTTATGATCTTTCCTGCACTTTTTGCAGCAGGACTTGAGCCCGATAAAGGACCTTCTTTAGTGTTTCAAACCCTGCCTATTGCGTTTTCTCATATCCACTTTGGGACTATCATTTGCATTTTATTTTTTATACTTTTACTCATCGCAGCATTAACGACAAGTTTGCCTATATATCAAGTTATCATCAGTGTTTTAGAAGAAAAATTCAAACTTTCTAAAAAAACAGCTATTAATTTAACCCTAGGTTCGATTTTCATACTAGGAAACATTCCTTGTATACTCACTTATGGGCCTTGGAGAGATATTACTCTTGTTAAAGGAAAAAATATTTTCGATAGTTTTGATTTTATCAGCGGAAATATCTTATTTGTTTTAACAGCCTTTTTTTGCTGTATCTATGTAGGTTGGATTCTTGGCAAAGAGCAAAGCATAAAAGAGCTTAGTAATGAAGGTAAATTAAAAAGCGTGGGATTTAAAATTTGGTTTTATTATATTAAGTTCATTATACCTTTAATCATTCTTACAATTTTCGTTTATGGAGTTACAAATTAATTTTTTATAAATGTATAAACACAAGCGATTTGAATCGCTTTATCTCTTATGTTTGATTACTTCTCATTTACTTTTAAGGCTTATACTTCCAAATGAACCGAAAACATTCATAAGAAAAACTCCTTAAATAATGGGCCTAGTAAATACCAAGCTAGGCCTATTTTTATTATATTTTCTACTCTAAAAATTTAGAATTTTTATTATTTTAAGTGCCTTTTAAGAAAAAACTATAGATTTATGTGCTACAATTACAGCGTTTTACTTAATTTTAAACAAGGAGAATTCTCATGAAACTAGTTAAACTTAGTTTAGTAGCAGCTCTTGCTGCAGGTGCTTTCTCAGTGGCTAATGCTACTCCACTTGAAGAAGCGATCAAAGATATCGATGTATCAGGTGTTTTAAGATACAGATACGAAACAGGTACTTTTGATAACAATTTTGGTCAAAATGTAAGAGGTAGCCTTAATGATAGCAAGCAAGAGCACAAATATAGAGCGCAAATCAATCTAAGCGGTGCTATAGCGGATAACTTCAAAGCTTTCGTTCAACTTGACTACAATTCAAAAGATGGTGGTTATGGAGCAGATAGCTTTAGCAACACAAGTGATACTTTAAATGTTCGCCAATTATACTTAACTTACACAGATGAAAATGTAGCTACAAGTGTAATCCTAGGTAAACAACAACTCAACACCATCTGGTCAGACAATGCAATCGATGGTTTAGTAGGAACAGGTATCAAAGTAGTAAATAACAGCATCGATGGTTTAACCCTAGCTGCTTTTGCTGTTGATAGCTCAAATGAACAAGTAGGAGCGGAATGGGATCAAACTGCTAATAATGGTGCTGGTGCATTTAACCCAGGTAATAGATATGGCGATGGTGATGCAAGCGGTGTTTTAAATTGGGGTAAAAATATTTATGGTGCTGCTGCTATCGGTTCTTATGAAGTATTTAATGGTCAATTAAACCCACAATTATGGTTAGCTTATATGACTGACAATGCTTTCTTATATGCTGTAGATGCAGCTTATAGCACTACTATCTTTGATGGAGTAAATTGGACTCTTGAAGGTGCTTATTTAGGAAACAGCCTTGACAATGAACTCAAAGATGCTGGCTTAGGAAATGGTAACTTCCTTGCTTTAAATGGTGGTATTGAAGTAAATGGCTGGGATGCAACTCTTGGTGGTTTATACTACGGTAAAAAAGATAAAGGTACTCTAACTGTAATCGAAGATCAAGGAAATATCGGATCTTTACTTGCAGGTGAAGAAATTTTCTATACTCAAGGTTCAAGACTAAATGGTGACACAGGTAGAAATATCTTCGGATATGTTAAAGCAGGATATACCTTCAACGAAACAGTTCGTGTAGGTGGTGACTTCGTATTCGGCGGAACTAAAGCAGACATCGGTGGCGGTGGCGGAGACAAACTTGAAGCAGTTGCAAGAGTAGATTATAAATACTCTCCAAAACTTAACTTCTCAGCATGGTACTCTTATGTAAATTTTGATAAAAATGATGGAGATGCTGATCACAATACTGTAAGACTTCAAGCTCTTTACAAATTCTAAGAAGCTCTAAAGTCTAACTTCAAGGTGGAGTAAAACTCCACCTTTTTTTATGTCTTCTTTTTAAAACTTAAATTTATATAAAATATCTTTCTAACTTAAGTTCAAAGAAATTTTCCCAAGCTAAAAAGCTTGAAGAAAATTAAGATTTAAACCAATGGGTTATTTTTTCAAACAATCCTTTTTGCTCATGGTGCATACCATCTTTTATCCCAAAACTTTCACTGAGTTTTTCTAAAAGTTCTTTTTGCTCATCATTGAGTGAATTTGGAAATTTGATAGCAATTTGCACGATTTGATTGCCTATGCGAGAACTATGCACATCTTTTACTCCCTCTCTTTCAAGCACAAATCTTTGCCCATCTTTTGCACCCTTTGGCAAATTTAAAGTCGCCTCCCCTCGTATGGTAGGCACCTTTATACTTTGTCCTAATATGGCTTGAGTAAAAAATACTGGAAATTCTATATAAATATCCTCATCATCTCTTATAAAAGTATCATCCTCTTCAACGATAACTTTAACATACAAATCCCCTCTATTGCCACTTTTGCTAAGATTGCCTTTAGCTGCAACTCTTAAATTCATGCCATTGTCTATACCTTCAGGGATGTTTACTTCTACACTATCCTTAAGCTCTTCATAGCCCCTACCCTTACAATCTTTACATTTCTCACTTGCACTTTCTCCACTACCCTTACAATCAGGACAAGTTTGCGCAAAAGTGATAAAACCTTGAGAAATTCCTACTTGTCCCCTACCCTTACATTTTGGACAAGTTTGAAGCTTTCCATCCTTAGCTCCTGTTCCACTACAAGTTTTACATGAAGATTTGTAGGTAAAATCTATATTTTTTTTACAGCCAAACACCGCTTCTTTAAAAGTAAGTTTTAAATTCACCACAAGTTCAGCTTGAAATTTTTCATCACTTGATTTTTTGCGGCGTTGCGATGATCCACCAAAGCCACCACCAAAAAAACTAGAAAAAATATCACCCAAATCTTCAAAGCCACCAAAACCTGCTCCCCCTGATCCAAAACCGCCACCCTTTAAAGCATCTTTACCATATCTATCATAAATAGCGCGTTTTTCTTCATTGCTTAAAACTTCATAAGCTTCATTTACAAGCTTGAATTTATCTTCAGCTTCTTTATCTCCTTGATTTCTATCGGGGTGGTATTTTAAAGCCATTTTTCTATAAGCTTTTTTAATGGTATCTTTATCAGCACTCTGAGTAATTTCTAAAATTTCATAGTAGCTTAACTCCATATTTTTCCTTTAAATAATAAAATATTTATAAAATTTGTAAAAATAAAAAATATAATTTTAGCAAAAATAAACTCAATAATTTATCAAAATTTAAATAAAATTATGTAAATATATAAATCTTACATAAATAATAAAGGATAACAAAATGATTAATGTGTTGATGATAGAAGATGATCCTGATTTTGCTCAATTATTGTCAGAATATTTAACTCAATTTAATATCAAAATCACAAATTTTGAAAATCCTAAAGAAGCTTTAAATGTAGGTATACAAGGCTATGATTGTTTAATCTTAGATTTAACTCTACCTGGAATAGACGGACTTGAAGTTTGTAGAGAAATCAGACAAAAATACAATATTCCCATCATCATTTCATCTGCTAGAGGAGATTTGAGTGATAAAGTAGTAGGACTTCAAATCGGTGCAGATGATTATTTGCCAAAACCTTATGATCCAAAAGAAATGCACGCAAGAATCATGAGTCTTATTCGTCGCACAAAAAGAGCTGAAAATACTAGCAATGAAAATATCAATTCAGCTTTTAAAATCGATGAAAGAAAACACGAAATCACTTATCAAAACAAGGTCTTAACTTTAACTCCTGCCGAATATGAAATTTTAGAATACCTCATACAGCAACACGGATATAGCGTATCAAGAGAACAACTTGTAAGTCGCTGTAAAAATCTTAAAGATAAAGACTCTAAAAGCCTTGATGTTATCATCGGTCGTTTAAGAACTAAGATAAATGATAGTTCTAAATCTCCAAAACATATATTTTCAGTTAGAGGTATAGGATATAAACTTATAGGATGACAAAAAATTATTCTATTTATACCAAACTTGTTATTTTATTTGTTGTAACCTTCTTTTTAGTTTGTGTTTTATTTATTGTACTTTTAAAAATAGAAAGCAATACTTACAGCGAAGAAGAAGGCTTTAAACAAGAAAGTTTTATAAAAAATATCATCAATTCTTATGGCAATTCTTCTGGGGTTGATATAGGAGCTCATCTTAATAATAGTGGATTTGTTGCCATACAAAATGACTATTTTGTAAAAATCGTAAGGATAGATGGACAAAACCTTTTTCGTGCAGGAAATGGAGAAAATTCCTGTACCCTCTCTTCTTTAAAATATCAAAACAAACTCTATCTTGATGTCCAATGCAAAGATTTCAACGCTTTATTTGAAGAGGATACTAACAATAGAGTGTATAATCTTTTATTAATAGGCTTTTTCTTTTTTTCTTTCTTAGTAGTTTTTATGTATTTTTCAGTATTAAAATCCCTCGAACCGCTCAAAAAATTAAGAAGACAAGTCGCAGAAGTGGCTAATGGTGGAAAACCTGATTTTGAAAACTACCAACAAGATGAAGTAGGTAAAATAGCCTTTGAATTTCAAAAAGCTTTTAAAAAAAATCAAGAACTTATACAATCAAGACAACTTTTTCTACGCACCATCATGCATGAGCTTAAAACTCCTATCGGAAAAGGTAGGATTATATCTGAAATGCTAAAAGAAGAGAAACAAAAAGAAAGATTGATTGATATTTTTTTAAGAATGGATTCGTTGATTAATGAATTTGCAAAAATAGAAAATCTTTTTTCAAAAAACTACAATCTTCAGTTTAAACCTGTACATTTTAGCACTATACTTAATGAAGCCAAAGATTATTTAATGCGTGATGATTTCAATAAAGTTGTCAAGCTTAACTTAAAACACGATGCCTTGATTAATGTAGATATGGAAATTTTTCCTTTGATTTTAAAAAATCTCATTGATAATGCTTTAAAATATTCAAGCAATGGGACTTGTGAGCTTTATTGTTGTAAAGAATGTTTTGTGATAAAAAATCCTGGCAATCCATTAAGTGAGCCTATAGAACATTATTTTGAGGCTTTTACGCGTGAGCCATATCAGAAAGTTAAGGGGATGGGTTTAGGACTTTATATCGTTTTTGAAGTGTGTAAACTACATAATTTTGATATTATTTATTTTTACGAAGAAGGCAAACATTGCTTTAAAATTTTTTTCGGAGTAAAAACAAACAATGACACATAAGGGTGTAGAAAAATTTAACGAACTTGTAGAAAGTTTTGCAAATTTGCCCACTATCGGTAAAAAAACTGCTATTCGCCTTGCTTATCATATCTGCACAGCAAATCAACTTGAAGGTATGAAACTCGCACACAATATAGAAAATGCCATACGCTTTATAAAACCTTGTCAGCAATGCGGAGCTTTAAGTGAAAATGAACTTTGCGAAATTTGCACCGATGAAGAAAGGGATAAGAATTTCTTATGTATAGTGCAAAGTCCTAAAGATGTTTTGGTTATAGAAGAAAGTAAAAGCTATGGGGGTTTGTATTTTGTCTTAGATGATTTAAACGATGAAAAACTCGCCCAGCTAAGGCAAATGATACTAAAATTACAAAGCAAAGAACTCATTTTTGCTTTTACTCACAATTTAAATTCCGATGCAATGATTTTTTATATAGAAGATAAACTTAAGGATTTAAATTTGCAATTTAGCAAAATCGCGCAGGGTATTCCAAGTGGAGTTAATTTGGAAAATGTTGACTTTATATCTCTAAATAAAGCCATTAATTTTCGTACTAAGGTTTAAATCAGTTCTTATAAGAAATGTCAGCTAATTCCTGCAAAGAATGATTTGCTATTTTTTCATAGCTAAAGCCCTCTTTAGCTAAATACTCAAGCAAAGTTTTCTCCATGATTTTACCCGCACTAATAATCTCTTGCGATAGAGTAAAACTCATAGGCTTGATACGCTTTGGAACGCAAGCTAAAATTTGCGTAGGGGGCAAATCTCCCATTAATTCCATATATTGCAGGGTTTGAAGCATTTCTACTTCGTGTGCACTACCGCTCCAATTGATCTTTTTAGGCATTGCATCATAAGGAAAGAAAAATACATCGCCGATTTTTGAATCATCTGCATCTATACAATCAAGCACTATCATCTTGTCATATTCTGCGATAATATAGCTAAGTTGCAAGGCTAAGGTGCCTCCATCGACGAAATTTAAACTGTGATTTGGATGGGTAAATTTATAATTTTTCTCCAAAAGTTTGCAAAGATGAACGCCTATGCCTTCATCTGCAAACATAATATTTCCTATACCAAGGATAAGAAATTTCAATTTTTCTCTTCTTTAACAAATTTATAACCGCTAACTATAGCATCGATCGCACCATCTTTACCTTTAATCGCATTGAAAAATGCCATATAGATATGAATGGGCACAAAGATTAAAATAACCCACATTAAAATTCTATGGTAAGTTCTAACATCAGCTAAACCTCCAAGAGCGGCCTCTAAAGGTCTTAACACTTCATACAACAATCCTCCCAAGCCCTCATGATAAGTATGAGTATAAAGAATCAATCCTGTTAGAATAATCCCCACCATAACAATATAAAAAAATACATAAGTTACAAATTGCAAAGGATTATAAACACCTTTTAAATGTGGATGTTTTCCCAAAAATAGATAAAATTTAATCTGCTCTATCCATAATTTTGGATTAAGCACATCCGCTATACTGATGCGCTCTTTGCGACTTATCTTATCGAAAAAGAAAAGATAAACTTTAAAAATCACACAAGCAATCAAAACAAAACCGACAGCTTGATGCACCATTCTGTATTTTGCTTGCATGAAATTAACCGGCTCGCCATTGCTTACAGGATTTTGAAAAACATAGGAAAGATAATATCCTGTTACAACCAAAATCACTATAGCAAAAGCTCTCACCCAATGTGTTAAACGCAAACCTATGCTAAATTCATATTCAGCCTTTCTTTGCAATTTTTCTTCTTTATTTTGCATAAAAGCCCCTTTATAAACTCGCGTTTACTTTGTATTCGCTTAGATTATTTCCCTTAGTATCCATTACATGCACCGCACAAGCAATACAAGGATCATAAGAGTGAATTTTTCTAATGATTTCAAGTGGTTGTTTTACATCAGCGATTTTTAATCCTATCAAACATTGCTCATAGCTTCCACCCACGCCATTAGCATCTTTTGGACTTGCATTCCAAGTAGAAGGAACAACTGCTTGCCAATTTTCTATCACTCCATTTTTAATCCTGCACCAATGACTTAGCGTTCCGCGTGGCACATGCCCCATATAGCGGCCTTTGTACTCTTTAGAATTATCGATCACATAAGGCGCACAAGTGCTCTCATCTACTTTTAAATTTTCTACTAAATTACGGAAAGCTTTTAAGGCATTATTAGCCACAATTTTTGCTTCCAAACAACGCGCAGCAGTTCTTCCAAGAGTGCTAAATACAGCATTTAAAGGAAGTCCTGTTTCTTTTAAAAACTCATCTACCACAGGAACAACATTTTGATTACCCTTAGCATAATTTACAACGATATTAGCCAAAGGTCCTACTTGCATAGGATTTCCTTCATAGCGTGGAGCTTTAATCCAGCTATATTTACCCTTAGTATCAAATACTTTAGAATGCACTGTATTTCCATGATGATCTACGCTTTCACCCTCTACAAGTCCTGTATAATTTGGATTTGTTTTACCATCATAAGGATGTAAAGGCTCATTATCTGCATACCAAGAATGAGTCGCTTCTTCAGTGATCTTATCTTCTTCTACTTCATATACCTTGCTTAAATCGCCATTTTTAATAATTCCACTTTCAAACAACCACTCATCTCTACCAAGCTGGAATTCTTGGAAAGTGTAAAGATTATTTACCCCAATATCGTTTAGCACACTAGGTTCGTTTGCATAAGCTTTTCCTGCCATAACAAGATCAGGATAATAAGCACGGTTAACAAAGTCTTGTACTTCTTTGAATTTTTCCATATACTCACCCATTCTAGCAGGGCTTAGCAAATCCATAACGCAAGTTACACCACCCACGGTTAAGCTTTGCGGATGAGGATTTTTAGCACCGAAGATAGCCATACATTGAGCTATGATTCTTTGAATTCTTAAACACTCTAAATAATGTGATAAAACGATCAAATTTTGTTCAGGACTTAAGCGATAAGTAGGATGACCATAATAAGCATTTGCAAAAGGTCCTAGATTTCCTTTATCTACAAAGGTTTTAAGTCTTTGTTGTACTTCAAGAAGTTTATCCGCTCCTGTTGCATAAGGCATTGAAGTATATTTAAAAGCCTCATCACTTGCTTTTTTAACATCAGCACTTAAAGCACTTACTACATCTGCCCAATCAAGTCCATGAAGTTGATAAAAATGCACGATATGATCGTGTAAGAAAAGTGCGGCATTCATTAAAGTTCTTGTTAAAAGCGCATTTAAAGGCGGAGTAATACCCAAAGCATTTTCAACCGCAACTATACCCGCTTTATAGTGAGAAAAAGTACAAACACCGCAAATTCTTTGGGTCATAAAGCCCGCATCTCTTGGATCGCGTCCTTTAACAATGGTTTCAATACCACGCCATAAAGTAGAACCCGCATAAGCTTCTTTAACCACATTGTTATCATCAACAACAACTTCAACTCTTAAGTGTCCTTCTATTCTTGTAATTGGATCTACTATTATCTTTTGACTCATGTATTTTATTCCTCATTTTTTTTCATAGATGCGATCACCGCATGTGCTGCAATAGCAACGCCTGTAAGCGTTAGAACACCTATACCTATTTTATCTGATACATTATCAGCCCCTAGCCCAAAAACAGTATCAAATTTACGACTTGCCATAGGCTCTTCAAAAGGCCCCATAGTATCCCAGAAATTTGGTTCAGAACAACCTATACAGCCATGTCCTGCTTGGATAGGCCAAGAAGTGTGCTGATTAAATCTTTCTCTAGAGCAGTTATTGAAAGTATAAGGACCCTTACAACCCACTTTATAAAGACAATAACCATTTTTTGCACCCTCATCGCCAAAGTTTTGTACAAATTCACCCGCATCAAAATGTCCGCGTCTTTCGCAAAGATCGTGAATTCTCAAACCATAAGCCCATTTTGGTCTATTATAAACATCAAGCGCAGGCAACTCGCCAAAAAGTAAGTAATGTAAAACATTTCCTACTATATTTTTTTCACTTGGCGGACAACCTGGGACATTAATAACCGTTTTGCTTGTTACCTTGCTTAGAGGTTGAGCATTGCTTGGGTTTGGTCTTGCAGCTTGAATTCCACCAAAGCTCGAACAGGTTCCTATCGCAAAAATAGCCAAAGCATTTTCACTTGCCACTTTAGAAAGCTCATAGCCACTCTTTCCATGTGGTCCTATGGTTAAAAATTTCTCTGTATCTCCCATAGGGATACCGCCTTCAACCATTAAAATATATTTGTTTTTATATTTTTCAATGGCACTTTCTAAATTTTCTTCAGCCTGCCAACCCGCTGCAGCCATAACGGTTTCATGGTATTCTAAAGAAATATAATCAAATATTAAACTATCAATAGTTGGAGTATCGCTTCTTAATAAACTCTCGCTACAACCCGTACATTCAGCCATATGAAGCCAAATCACAGGAAGTCTGTCTGCAAGTTCTGCAGCTTTTGCCACCATAGGGGTAAAACTCGCTGGCAATGCTAAAAATGCTGTCATCGCCCCTGCCCATTTCATAAAATCTCTTCTAGTAAAGCCGGATCTTTCTAAAGCTTTTGGTATAGAATTTTCAGGATTTAAAGAAGGAAGTTTCTCAAGTGCACTTAAACGGGACTCTATTTGATTATAATCAATCATTGAAATTCCTTAATTAATGTAATTTGTTCTACTTAATAATAAAACAAAGCAAATTAAAAATGTATTAAAATTTAAATTTCGATAGAAAAATATAAACAAAACTTAAAGATATATTAATAAAAGCTAAAAATTTATATCCCTTTCTTTAGCTTGCGAATCAAAAATCTTGCAGGGTGTATACAAGGAATAAATTTTTTAAATACCCCCAAAGGCTCTTCATTAATCAAAGCACAAAGATATCTTGCAGCTAAAACAGAGGTGCTAAAAGCTCTTGAACCATGAGCAAAATTAAGATATAAATTGGGGATATTTTGAGGCAAAGCCTGTGCCTTGTTTTTTGTCCATAATAAGGCTTTATATTCTTGCTTATAAAAAGCTTCATCATAAGCTGCCCCTACAATAGCAAACCTATCGCTAGAATAAGATCTAAAACCCACTCTAGAGCCTTTGATGATAATTTCCTCATCACCTTTTAAAAATTCTTGTATATTTTGCAAATTTTCTTCATCATCAGCTTTTTGTGGATTTGGATTTAAATTGAGCCTATCATAACTTGCACCAATAACTTGCAAATCCCCATCACTAGGACAAATATAAGCTTTTGAAGAAAGAGCAAACGCATTATCTAAAAAAGGCTTTAGATGAGTAATCTGTCCTCTAACCTTACTTAAAAGTATTCCATCATAAACTAAAAAATCCTTAGTATCAGCACCCATAGCATAGATTAAAATATCAAAATCTTGGATTGCTTTTTGGTTTTTAAAATGTAAAGTAAATTTGTCTTCTTGGTGTTGAAAAAAATCATATTCGTGATTAAAATACATTTTTGCTTGACTTTTTTCAAAAAGTGATTTTAAAATTTCTTTAGGCTTGATATGTCCGCCATCTTCCAAAAAAGCTTCATTCTTGTCAATCTTAAATAAAACATTATCTTTTTGGCTTATAAAACGCTCTTGCATTAAAGGAGTATGAGCAAATTCTATCACTCCGTTTAGATTTAAATTTAAAATTTGCTTATAAAAACGACTCGCCTCGACAAAAGCAAGTTGAGAAAATTCGCCCAAAGCAACATCAGGTTTTAAAATCAAAGAGCTTAAAATTCCACTTTCATTGCCACTTGCACCGCATCCTAAACTATCATTTTTTTCAAAAACACTGACTTCAAAATCACGCAAAGAAAGCTCATAAGCCAAAGTCGCACCACATATACCCGAGCCTATAATGGCTACTTTTTTGTTTTTATATAAACTTGGAATTCTTTGAAAATAAGCTTCTTTATCTAGGATTGGATTTTCTTTGCGTAAAAAAGCTTTGATCATCTCTCGCTTTCTAAAACCTTTAGTTTTTTGAACTTCAAAGCCATATTTTATAAGATTTTTTTGTAAAATACTCGAAGCAGAAAAGGTGCAAATTTGGGTATCAATCTTTGAAAGTCGAGCAACTTGAGCTATGAAATTTTCATCAAACATAGCTGAATTTTTACTCGGAGAAAAACCATCTAAAAACCAAACATCAGCATTAAAATCAAGCTCACTAAGAACAGCAATATCATCAAAGATTAAATCCAAAAAGCAGTCTTTGAAATAAAAGCGATAATATCCTTTTTTAGCCTTAGGATAAAACTTTAAAAAAGCTTCTAAAATTTCTTTAAATTCTTCATAAAATCCAAGCTTTTGATAAATTTCCCTAAGCTTGTCTTTTTCGATATAAAAACCCTCAACACTGACATAAAATAATTTTTTAGGACGCTTTTTTGCTTGAAGAAATCTTTTAAGAGTTAAAAAGAAATTAAGTCCTATACCAAAGCCACTTTCAGCTATGATAAATGTATCATTTTCTTTAAATTCAAAAGCCTCGCTATAAACAAATTTACTTTCATTTAAACCATCTTTTGAGTTAAAATAAAAATCATCAAAATCCAAAGAAAATGGAGTATTATCTTTAAAGATTAAATTAGCTTTTTTCATCTATTGTTATAAAAATAATTCTCCACACCATCAGCTATACCCTTAACCAAAGTGTCTTGAAAACTTTTATTTGCGATTCTTTTTCCTTCACTTGGATGAGTAATGTATCCGATTTCTATCAAAATAGCAGGCATTTGAGCCCCAACAAGAACCCAAAAAGGAGCTTCTCTTACTCCACCATCAACAATTTTATATTTCTTGCGAGTTTGGGTTAAGATATTTTTTTGCACATCGATAGCAAGTTTGTTTGAAGCCACAATCTTTTCTCTGTTTAAGAAATTTAAAATGCTTTGTTTTGAAAAATAATTAATCTCTTCAAAATCACCTTGATTTTCTTTTTCGGCAGCCTTTTTACTTCTTTCACTTCTAGCAGGACTTAGGAAAAAAGTCTCCACACCTTCACTGCTTTTTGCCCTTGATGCACTAGGCGCTGCATTCGCATGGATAGATAAAAACAAATCCGCCCTTTTATCATTAGCATACTTTGTTCTATCTCTAAGATTGATAAATTTATCTGAACTTCTTGTATAAAGTACTTTATAACCGCGTTTTTTAAGCTCATTTCCAAGCTTTAAAGTCGTACTTAGAACTATATCTTTTTCTTTTAAAGTGCCCTTTTTATCACTTAAAGCACCGCTATCCTTACCTCCATGTCCCGCATCAAGCACTATGAGCTTATCGGATTTGAAATTAGAATTTAAAACATTTTTATTGCTAGTTTTTGAAGTGCTTTTACTTGAAACAGAAGTGTTTTTACTTACACTACCACCAAAGCCTAAAGTCAAATTTTTGCCATCTAATTCTTTAAAAAGTTTAAATTCCTTAGGTGAACTAAGTACAATGCGAACTGTTTTTGGATTATACTGAGTAACTGTAACAGCATTTTGCCCAAAAGTAAAATTCTTGCGACTACCTTCTAAAATTCCTTGAAAGCTCACTACTTGTCTAAAGAATTTTTGATCTTTTGTGCTAAAACTTGTAATATCTTTTTCATCAAGCTCATCACTTAAATTTAAAACAACAGAATTAGAACTTTTATCTACATCTAAAACATATAAAGGTTCATCATCTGCTTGCTCTTTTTTAGTATTTGTTTTAGCTTCTTGAGTTTTAACTTGCTTAGGCTCTTGTTTTGCAACTACTTTATCACTTTCTTGTTTTACTGCTGTCTTTGTTTCTTGTTTAGCAGGAATATTTTTTTGAACAGGTTGTGATTTTTTAGAAATATTTATTTTTTCATCTTCAAAATCAAACTCTATAGGAATTTTTTCCTTAGCATAAGCAACAATACGAATAGTTTTTGGATTGTATTGCGAAATCACTATGCGGTAATCATCAAATTTATATTCTTTTCTTCCACCTTCTAAAACACCTTCAAAATCACTGATATAACGATAATTTCCCTTTTCATCCAATGCAAAACTTTTTATATCTTCTTGCTCTAAATTAGTATTTAAATCAAGCACCACTCCTTGACTTGTCTTACTTGATTTTAAAACATAAACCTTATCTACTTTTTTTGTCTGCTGGGGTTTATTGTTTTGCGTTTTTACAATTTCTTGTTTAGCTTGTTGGGGTTTTGGAGTGCTTTTAGGGGGATCAAAACTAGAAAGCTCGACATTTTTAGAACTAGACTGAAGTTTTTGTTTATCCTGAATAACTGCCTTTCTTAAAGCATTGATACTAGCTTTACCAACTCCGCTTTCTTCTAGTTCATTCGCATAAGATTTATCATCTAAATTTAAAGCATTGGAACTTATAATCAATCTTTTTAAAATTTCGATTTTAGTTTTTTCATCTTCATTAATTACACTTTGTATATAAAGACTTTTTAGCTGGTGATGAAATTTAACTTGAGCATCATTTTTTGACATAATGAAATTCTTATCAAAGTTAGCAAGCTCATTTTCATACGCCCCAAAACAAATACTAAAAAGCGCGATACAAAAAACTAAAATTCTAAGCATTATTCACCATTAACAAGTTTATCCATAAGCTCTTTAACACTGATTAATTTTTCTAAACGATAGCCATTAGCTCCTGTAAAAAATAATCCTGTTTCTTTTTTTCCCGACCATGCGTCAAAAAGTCTATCTGCTATACAATAACCCACCTTTGTTGCCTCTTTACCTCGGCCACATGGCGCTACACAATTACTGATACAATTGATCTTTGGTCCCATTCTTTTATCGACTAAATCAAGCAAATTAGTCCTTACTCCTCTTGCGGGATATCCTACTGGAGACTTGATAAGTTCTATATCTTCATTTTTACATGCAAGCAATACATTTTTAAACTCATCACTTGCATCACATTCAAAAGTGCCTATAAAACGAGTTCCCATTTGAACCCCACTAGCACCTAAAGAAATGGCATTTTCTATATCTTTTTTATCCCAAATTCCACCCGCTGCAATCACTGGAAAAGAACCCCAATTTTTAGCCTCTTCAACCACAGGTGCGATTAAATTCTCAAGTTGATAATTAGGATCTAAACACTGCTCATAGGTAAAACCTTGATGTCCACCGCTCTTAGGTCCTTCAAGCACAACAGCATCAGGCAGACGGTTATATCTGCTTTGCCATCTTTTACAGATGATTTTTAAAGCCTTAGGTGAAGAGATTATAGGAACTAAAGCAACATCAGGAAAATCTGCTGTAAATTCAGGTAAATTAGTAGGAAGTCCAGCGCCTGAAACTATAACATTAAAACCCACTTCACAAGCATCACGAGCAATTCTTGCATAATCATTACTTGCACATAAAATATTACAACCCAAAGGCGCATCACCGCATACTTTTCTTGCATTATTTATCAAAGTTTGCAAGCCTTCTCGTGAATAAAAATTTTCACTACCATAAGGCTTAGCATTCAGTTCTTTGCTAATATGGGTGCGATTTTCATAATATCCTGTTCCAACAGATGAGATAATACCAAGACCGCCATTTAATGACACTGCCGAAGCTAATTTATCCCAGCTTATACCAAGCCCCATTCCGCCTTGAAAAATGGGATATTTTATAGTGTGTTTTCCTATTTGAAGGGATTTTAAACTCATATATTCACCTTTAATTTTGCAAATTTTCTCTTACCTACTTGTAAAATATACTCCCCTGCACTAAGTTGCATTTGCTCATCGCTTACTTTTTGTGAATTTACACTCACTGCATTTGCATTAATGCTTCTTCTTGCTGCAGAGGTAGAATTTTCCAAACCGCATTCTACTAAAGCTTTAGCAAGCCAAATTTCGCCTTGTATCTCAAATTCTTTTATATCGCTTGGCAAAGCATTTCCACTATGCACGCTATCAAATTCGGCTTTTGCAGCCTTAGCACTTTCTTCATTGTGAAAACGCGCAGTAATCTCTAGTGCCAAATTTTCCTTAGCAAGCTTAGGATGCAAATTGCCACTAGAAATTTCTTTTTTCATATTTTCAATTTCTTCTAAACTTTTAGTACTTAAAAGCTCGTAATAACGCCACATTAACTCATCACTAATACTTAGAATTTTAGCATACATATCATTAGCTTTTTCTGTAACGCCGATATAATTTCCCAAGCTTTTACTCATTTTATTTACACCATCTAAACCCTCTAAAAGAGGCATCATCATCACAGCTTGTTCTTTTCCGGTATTATAAATTCTTTGCAGGGTTCTTCCCATTAAGAGGTTAAATTTTTGATCTGTTCCACCCATTTCTATATCACATTTTAAAGCTACACTATCGTATCCTTGGAGTAAAGGATATAAAAATTCACATATAGAAATAGGACTTTGTTCTTTAAAACGCTTTGTAAAATCATCGCGCTCTAGCATTCTTGCCACACTAAAGGTTGAAGTAAGCTCTACTATTCCAGCAGCTCCTAGTTCATTGAGCCATTGAGAATTAAATTTTAATTGCGTCTTTTGAGGATCTAAAATCTTAAATACCTGCTCTTCATAAGTTTTGGCATTTTTTAATACTTGTTCTTTATCAAGCTTTTTGCGTGTAACGCTTTTTCCACTAGGATCGCCAATTTGCCCTGTAAAATCACCGATTAAAAATTGAACTATAGCTCCGTGTTTTTGCAAATATGCCATTTTGGTTAAAACCACGCTATGGCCTAAATGTAAATCAGGTGCAGTAGGATCAAATCCCGCTTTTACGAAAAAATTTTCACCCTTTTCGTAATAATTTTTAATCAAATTTTCAACTCTTTCTTCATCGATGATTTCTGCACACCCTCGTTTGATTTCTGCAAGTATATTTTTTATATCCATTTTCCACCTTTTAGTTTAAGCTTCTTTATAAGCGTCATTTAATGAAGTAAAATCTAAAATTTTACAATAAGACTTCAATCTATCTCGGACATTATCAGGATTTATATTGTCAGGAATTTCTATCGTGATTTCAAAATAATCCACCACTGTATTAGTATCACTTGACAAACTAATCGTTAATAAATTAATCTGCATTTTAGCCAAAACTGCCAAAAACTCTGCTAAAATTCCTTTTTTATTTTCTAAAGAAAAAATTAATTTGTATGATTTAGGTATATTAGAATCCCATTTAATCAAAACCATGTCTTTATTATTATCTATCATTTTGTCTGCTCTATCACAGAGTTTATGATGAACTATAGCGTTTCCATTCTCGATAAATGCAAGCACAGCATCACCTCTTTTTGGATGGCAACAGTAATCAAAATCCACATTAGCAATTTTATGATTAGAATATAATAAAAAATTTCCAATTTTTTGTTCTTTGATTTCATATTTATCAAACCAATAAGACTTCTTAGCATATTTTTTAAGCCCATTGACTATATCTTTTAAATAAGCACTATCGCTAGCTACTTGTCGTATGCGCCTACCTAAATTCTCTTTTTCGATCCAATTTTCTATCTTATTCTTATCTACACTAAAAATAAAACTTAACATATTAATCGCGCTTAAAAGATTGATTTCTCTCATTTTTTGCTTGCAAAATTCTCTTATACTCGCTTTTGCTTTTCCTGTTTTTACACTATCAATCCAAGAGCAACGATAAAATCTATCATTGGAAGTTACAACCCGTACTATATCTCCATTTTTAAGCTCGGTTAAAAGGGGGACTTTTACACGATTAACATAAGCACTTTTTGCGTGAAGCCCTACTTTAGTATGTACTTCATAAGCAAAATCAAGCACGGTAGCCCCTCGCGGTAGGGTAAAAATTTCACCCTTTGGAGAATAAACAGCCACATCCTCTACATAAAGACTATCTTTTGCATACTCATAAAGCTCAATAGCATTATAATCTTCCGCGTTTTCAAGATTGTTTGTGCTTTGCATTGAAATATCAGCAAGCCAATCAAGTCGCGGAGCTACAACGCTTCCATCTTCTTTATATTTCCAATGTGCAGCTATACCAAATTCAGCGATTTTATGCATATCAAAAGTACGAATTTGTGCTTCGATAATATTTTTCGTATCAAAAAGTGTTGTGTGTATGGTTTGATAACCATTTTGTTTTGGTAAGGCTATGTAGTCTTTAAAACGCGAAACCAAGGGATTAAAATTTGTATGTAAAACCCCTAAAGCCAAATAACAATCGCTCACATTTTCAACCAAAATCCTCACGCCAAGTAGATCCAAGACCTCTTCTATACCTACACCCTTTCTTTGCATTTTAAGATAGATAGAATAACTGTGCTTGATACGTTTTTGAATTTGAAAGCTTCCTTGCCTAAAGCCATTGCTAAGAAATAAAAGTTCGATTTTTGAAATAAATTCATTAAGGCCTAGTTGCATTTGCTGATCGTTTGAATTGATATAATTATCAATAAGTTTATATTCATCAGGCATTAAATATTTAAAACTTAAATCTTCTAAATAATTTTTAATACTAGAAATTCCAAGTCTATGTGCTATGGGTGCATAAACGACTAAAGTTTCTTCGCTAATACGCTTTTGCTTATCTTCTCTTAAAGCATCTAAGGTTAGCATATTGTGAAGTCTATCGCAAAGTTTTACCACCAAAACCCCAACATCTTCAATACTTGCTAAAAGCATATTTCTAAATGTAAGAGCAGATTTGGTTAAACTTTTCTTTGATTTTGAAGGAATAAGATTATCTTCTCTGATTTCTACGATTTTTGTAAGGCCTAAAACAAGCTTTAAAACTTCAGATCCAAACTGATCTCTAAGCTCTTCTTCAGTACATTGTGTATCTTCAATCACATCATGTAAAAGCGCGGCTAAAATTGTGGCTTTATTTTCACTTAAAAAAGCAACTAAGCTTGCAACCAAGATGGGATGAACTGCATAAGGTTCTCCACTTTTTCTTACCTGACCTTCGTGAGACTTTATGCAATAATCCACAGCTTTTTCTACAATAGCATCTTCTTGGCAAATGCTAAAAAGTAGTTCTTTTGCTCTTGTTAAATCTCTACAATTTTTAATATCTTCAATGAGTTTTTCGAGCAATAATTCCTCATCGACTGGTTTCAACTAGACCCTCTAAAGTGATTTTATTTTCTGCTATCTCATATAAAGCAATATCTGCGAATTTTAATTTACTTTTATCAATATCAACCAAAGGTGCTGCACCATCAGCTAACTGCTCTGCTCTTTTTGCAACAACCAAAGAAAGACGGTAGCGATCATCTCCCATTCTTTCTAGTGCTTTAGCTGCTATTTCTTCTATTCTATTCTCCATTTATTTCTCCTTGATTAGTTTTTAACTATAGAACAAAGACTGTTATCGCCTTGTATGATTTTCAATAAATTTCCTTCTTCAAACATATTGCATACAACTATAGGTAAAGAATTGTCCTTAGCTAGAGCGATTGCAGTGTCATCCATAACTTTAATGTTATCTTGCATTGCCTCATCATAGCTTAGGGTTTGTAAAAATACTGCATCTTCAAATTTATTAGGATCTTTATCATAAACTCCGTTTACTTTTGTTGCTTTAATAACCATTTGTGCATCAATTTCAACCGCTCTTAAGATAGCTGTTGTATCTGTTGTAAAATAAGGATTTCCTGTGCCTGCAGCAAAGATTACAACCCTACCTTTTTCTAAATGTCTTTGAGCCCTTCTCATGATATAAGTTTCGCAAAAAGCTTCCATTTGAATCGCACTTTGCACTCTCACATCAAGTCCACAACTTTCTAAAGCTTCTTGGATAGCAATAGCATTAATAACAGTCGCAAGCATTCCCATGTGATCTCCGCTTGTGCGTTTGATAAGACCACCTTTTGCCGCTGAAACACCGCGAATGATATTTCCACCACCTATTACTATACCTACTTCTATATTGTTTTTAACTAGTTCTTTGATCTCATTTGCTATGAATTTTAAAATAGAATTTTCAATACCAAAACCATTTTCTCCGGCTAAAGCTTCTCCTGAAAATTTTACTAAAACTCTTTTTCTCTCTTGCATTTTTTCTCCTTAATCAGCTTGAAATTATATTGAAAATTGCATTAAAATTAGCTAATTTAAACTAATAAGTTCTAAAGGATTGATATGAAAATTCTTTTGTGTTACTTCAAAAGTTAAATCATTTTTTATCCTACCTACTACCGCACCTTTTTTTACATTTTTACCGACTTTGATATTGGGCGCTATCTTGTCTAAATGTGCATAAATAGTATGAATTCCATTATCATGTTCGACTATCACAACTCTTGCTAGCATACTCGTATCTTTAGCAAAAACTATCTTTCCATCTAAAACACTTTTTACCACAGCATCAGCTTTTTTACTTCTTAAAACAACATTTTCATTGAAAATTTTAATATTATAAACAGGATCAATATAATTTCCAAATTTTTGCTTTACAGTAAAAGACTCTAAAGGAGCTATGGTTTTTTTACCTGTATAACGCTTAGTAGAGCTTCCTTGATAACTAGAGCCAATTTGACGAATTTTTTGGGTATTATTAGTGATTTTACTATCACTAGCAGTTTTTTGAGTTTGCTTTTTATCTTCTTGCTTGCTTTCTATAATTTTTAACTGATTTAAGGTTTTTCTTAACTCATCTTGCTGATCTTGCAAATTTTCAAGTTTTTTAGCGTAAATTGCCCGATCGGTTTTTTGTTTGTTAATCTCGCTGACTTGCTTTTGTCTTAAATTTTGAAGTTTTGCCAATTGGGTATTATAATCTTTTAAATCCTCATTGATCTTTTTGATTTGATCTTGCTTGCTGTCGATTTGCTTGCTTATATCTTCATAATCTTTAGAGAGTTTAAAAATTTCATCTTGTAAAATTTTATCCAAGCTACCTAAAACCTCAAAAGCCATAAAACTTTCCTTACTTTCAACATAACCTTGCGGAATAGGTAAATCATAAGCAAAATCTTTAGCCATTAAAGTTATAAGCTTGCCCTCCATATTGGCTTTATTTTTCAAAAGATCCGTATTTTGACTCGTGAGTAAATTTAAGTCTTTATTTTGTGCTTTAGCTCGAGCTTCAAGCTTAAGGGTTTGAGAATTAAGAGTTTCAATTTGAGCGCTTAATTCTTTTAGGCTCTTTTCTCCGCTTAATATATCATTTGCCAAATCTTCAAGCTTTTTATTTACCTGCTCTTGAATGCGTTTGTTTTCTTCTAAATTTTTAGTTTTTTCATTGATTGCATTAGCATAAATTTCATTGCTTAGTAAAAAAAAACAAAGAAAAATTAAAATTTTTCTCATTTTTTCACCCTAAACATCACCGAATTTACACACAATAAACATATAAATAAAGTCACTAAAAAAATCACGCCCAAATGCACGATAAAATTAATAGGAGGCAAGATAATATCAACCGCTTTTAGACTATCTTGAACTATAGAAAGATTATAAATTTGTGTAAAAAATATAAATAAAATAACAAAAGCAATAAAACAATCCAAAACCACAATCTTATACAACATAAAAGATCTAAACCAAAAAGGTGCGCCAAACAAGCACATAATCTCCACACGCTCAGTATGCTCAAAAAGCCAAATTTTCATTTGTTTTAAAAATAAAACAAATGAAAGCAAAATAATGATAAATAAAAATAACCAAAATACAAATTTCATCAAAACAAGTAAGGAATAAACCTTATCATGTGTTTTAGCAAAAGTCTCAACCTTGCTAATGCTTGGAATACTTAAAAGTTGATTTTTAATCATATTAAGCTCATTTTGCGTAGGTAAATAATTAAGCTTAATGCTATAAAATCTCGGCAAAGAATCTCGTAAAATTTTTAAATTTTTATCGGAAATATCATTTTTTAAGCGATCTATCAAATTTTTAGGATCTAAAAGTTCTAAGTCAGAAAAGGAAGAAAGTTTAGTTTTTATAACATTCTTGTCAAGTTCAGTAGAGCTTGCGACAATGATATTATAATCTTTATTGACAAGTTCTTCGTAATATCTTAAGGTAGCATTTGTAAGCAAAATAAACTCAAAAGCAAACATCATAAATAATAAGGGTAAAATCAAAGATAAGTGGGTTTTAAAAAATTTCATTCATATTTCCATTTTCTATATTAAAACGACGATAATTCAGTCTTAAATTACTCGGAATTCTATGTGTAACCACCACAACACAAGTACCCAAAAGCTCTCTGGCTGATTTTAAAAGCGTCCAAATAATATCTGAAGAATACTCGTCTAAATTTCCCGTAGGCTCATCACAAAGCAAAAGCTTAGGATTGTGTGCTAAAGCTCTAGCCATAGCTACTCTTTGCTGCTCTCCTCCGCTTAGTTGATTGGGCAATTTATCTGCTTTAAATGTCAAATTTACATGTTTTAAAAGCTTGCTTGCTTGATCATGACAAACTTTTTTACTATAACCTTTAATCATAAGAGGAAGCATAACATTTTTTTCTACGCTATATTCTTGTATAAGTCTATAATCTTGGAATATAATACCAATTTGCTGACGCAATTTTAAAAGCTCTAAATTTCCAATTTTTCGCATAGAAGATCCGCACACTTCAAGTTGACCCGAAAGAAGCTCCAAATCCCCATAAAAAGATTTTAACAGAGTGCTTTTTCCACTTCCGCTTTTACCTGTGATAAAAACAAAATCATCATCTTTAAAAGTGAAACTAGCTTCTTTAATAACCAATTCATCATAACCTAAAGAAAGTTTATGTGCTTGAATTAAATTTGACATCCCATCCTCTTTGAATTTCAAAATTCGTAAATTATGCTTTATTTTTGCTTAATTTTCAAGAAAATGTTTCATATTAAAGTGAAATTTAACACTTTTTTTAAGCTCTTTTATAGCTTTTAAATTTTCTTGTATTTTAAAAGGCTCCTTAAAAACAAAGCTAATCGTCTCTCCTATATGCAAATAACAATGCTCAGGTTTATTAAACGCACCAAAGGCTATCTTTAATAATAAACTTTCCCCTTGCTTGTAAATATTTTCAAAATGCAAGAAGAAATCCTCTTTCTTTAAAGTAAAATTTTCAAAATTTTTCTCTAAAAGCATTAAATCATTTTTATCTAAATGTATATCCGAAAAATCAAATTCTTCTGATAAAGGATTATTTTCTTCTTTATCTAAATTCCAAACCCAAAGATCATAAATATCTTTTTCCTGTCTTTTCCATCTGTCTTCGTATTTGCTAGAAATTTCTAAATTTTCATTTTTTCTAATGCTAAATTGTGGCGATGAAAAATCTAAAAATTCCTTAAAAGTAAAGTCGAAATACTCATAACTATCCGTTCTAAGTTCAAACACCCCTTGGGCTGTAAGCACCCTTGCACATTCTTTACAAAATGCTTTAGAAACAACACGACGATGAGGCTTTTTATCCCAAGGAACTGGAAAGTGTAAGAAAATTTTTTCTACAGAATAAGACTGAAGAACGCTTAATAAAAGCCTAGCATCACTTTGAACCAATAAAATATTATCAATACCCTGTGCTTTCGCAAGCTTAGCCACCTGTGTGATGGCTGGATTATAAATTTCTATCCCAAGAATTAAAACATGGGGATTATTTTTAGCTTGGTAAAGCAAATGCCTTCCTGAACCAAAGCCAATTTCAATGTAAATTCTCCCCTCAAGTCTTGCCAATACTTCCTCAAAATCATTAGCAATCAAAGGAGTTTTTTCAGCCAAAGCATTGTTTTTTATACCAAAAGCCTCGCTGATAATATCCTCGCAAAAATATTGCTTAAAAACATATAAAGCCTTATGTAAATAGGCTATTTTAGAAGGCTTAGTGTGTTTATCTACCTTAACTACAAATTCATTTTCTCCTTTTTTAACCTGTAAAAAAAAGCTTTCTTCCTCGACCTTTGTGTAGATTAAATTCACATTATCATTATATGCCATCCAAACAAATTCTACCCCATCTTTTTCAAAGGGTAGAATGATTTCTTTAAGTGTTCTAGCTTTAAAATTTGGCACTATTGCCCCGCCTTAACTCTCTTTGAAGGCTCTGAACGAAGGCCAACAGAATCAATCGCTATCACTTCATAACTATACTCTACACCCGGTAAAGCTTTGATATCTTTTAATCTTTTCTCTTTTATACCTTTAAAAATAGCATTTTGCCCACCGCCATAGCGTCTAACTTCGTATTCAACTGCTCTTGAGTCATTATCTACCCATTCTAATTCAATACCATCACTTGTACTTTGAGCCAAAATCACACTAGGAGAAGATGGGCTCCCTAAAGTTTTGCCCTCTACTCCATTTTTAGGCATAGAACTTTCAAGCCCATCTATATCTACCATAGTTACCTTATAGTATCTACTCTTTGCAGCACCTTCAACTATATCCTCATAAGAATTTTGCTCGGTTTTCGCCAAAAGAGTATAAGGAAGTAAACTTGAACTCGTAGAATAAACTTTATAATACGAAAAATCTTTATATTTAGGAGCATCCCATGTTAAAACTATTTTATTGGCTCCATCTAAACTCGCATTTAAATGTTCAACTTGAGGTGGCAAAGCCTTGCTTGTAGAATTTAAAACAGAACTTGGCTCACTTTGCACTCCATCAAACCCAACCGCTATAATTCTATAATTAAAACTCTCCTCTGGCTTTAAATCCTCATCTATAAATTCAGCATTTAAACGATTTTTTACCTCAGCAATTTTTTTAAATTCTTGTCCATCTGCCTTAGCTCTTTCTATGATATAAGAAGCTACTCTTGGATCTGAATGCGGACGCCAAATCAATTTAATTCGGCTTGGTAAATTGGTAATAGCTTGTGCAAAAGCAATAGCCTCTAATCTTGGCATAGTTTTTACTTCAACCACCTTTCCATCTTCTGAAATATGTCCTTGATTATTAAAACTTCTCATCATATAGTAATATTTCGTATTTGGCTCAAGCTTAGCATCTACATAATGGGTTTGAAATTTATCCTTAATCGTTCCTACAAGTTTAAATTCAGGATTTGCATCATTTGAACGATATAAATAAAATCCTTTGATATTATCATCATATAAAGGATCCCATTCAAACGCTATATTACTAATATCACTAAGGCTTTTAAGATTGTCAATCTTTGGCAAGCTTTCATTGACTAAAAGTTCTTTCTTTGAACCTATATTGGAAAGTTGCGAAACACTGCAAGCACTAAATAAAAGAGTCAAAGCACCCAAGCAAAGACTCAAGTGAAATTTTTTCATTAAGCTCTCCTAAAATAAATTTTTTTTCTAAAATTTGTTTAAAATCGTCCATTAATGGAGCTTGAATAAATATTTTTTCTCCATTTCTAGGATGAATAAAATACAAAAAATACGCATGCAGCATAATCCTACACTCGTATTTTCCCCTATAGCCATATAGTTCATCTCCTAAAATATGACGATTTATACTAGCTAAATGTGCTCTGATTTGATGCGTTCTACCTGTAAAAAGCTTAGCTGCAATAAGGCTCACATCCTCGCTTTTTGCCAAGTTAGCAAAAGCACTTTTAGCCTCCTTAGAACCCTTAACAAAGCTATTTGTAACTATTTTTTTAATAGCATTAGCACTTGATCGAATCAAAGCTTTATCTATGATAATTTTATCCTCTTTTAGTGGCAAATCAATTAACGCAAGATAAATTCTTCCCATAGTTTTATCGCTAAGCTGCTCGCTAAGCTTTTGGTGGGTAAAATTATTTTTCGCTATCAATATAGCTCCGCTTGTTTCTTTATCAAGCCTATGAACAAGCCCTGCACGCACTTCTCCACCCAAAGTAGAAAGGGTGTATTGTTTTTCTATAAGCCAATCCACCAAAGTCGCACTTTTAACACTCTTTGCACCATGAACTACCAAATTTGAGGGTTTGTTTAAAACCAACAAATCCTCATCTTCGTATAAAATTTCTATATCAAAATCTATATCAAATTTAGGTTTAACTTCCTCTACAAGCGGTAAATTTAAAACAAGTCTATCTCCGACTTTTAGCTTAAATGAATTTTTATTTTGAATTTTATCATTAACCCAAACGCAGTTTTTTTCTATCATCAAGGCTATTTGATTGCGACTTTGCTGAAGATTTTTAGCTAAAAAAGTATCGAGCCTTGAAGATTCATCAACCAAAAAAGTTTGCATTTTTTCCTTATAATTTTATATAATTTAGAGTTTTATTTTATAATTATATTTTAATACTACAAATTGAAGGCAAATTTTGTTTATACCCGATAGAAGAATTTTAACACATTTTGATTATATGCAACCTATTTTATTTATACCTATTATTTTGATTTCATTTTTTTTGATATTTGAGGCCAATGCTTTTTTAGCTGAAAAACAATTTGTCTATGCCTGTGTAGGAATTGCTGCATTTAGCGTGTTCTTTTTGTTGCCTATCCGCAAACTGATGTGGCTTATACCTATAGCTTATTGGGTAAATATTCTTTTACTTTTAAGCACAGATCTTTTTGGTGTTGAAAAGCTAGGCGCTAAAAGATGGCTTGAAATTCCTTTTACTCATTTTACCATTCAACCTTCTGAAATTTTTAAACCTAGTTTTATTTTAATGCTTGCTTATTTGATCTATCAAGATCCACCGCCTAAAAATGGCTATAAATTAAAACAATTTCTAAAACTTAGTTTTTTTATCATTTTGCCTTTTTTACTGATCGCTCAAGAGCCTGATTTAGGAAGTGCTATGGTGCTTTTAATCGTAGGCTTTGGCGTGCTTTTTATCATGGGTGTGCATTATAAAATTTGGCTTAGTATCATCATCGCCATCGGTATAAGCTCTCCTATTATTTATACACATTTTTTAAAACCCTATCAAAAACAAAGAATTCATGATTTTATCTCAGAAAAACCGAGTTATCAAGTCGCACAATCCATGATAGCTATAGGCAATGGAGGCCTTATAGGAAAATCTCAAGATGAAGCTACGCAAACACATTTTAATTTTTTGCCTATCTCCACAAGTGATTTTATCTTTGCGTATCTTATAGAGAGGTTTGGTTTTTTGGGGGGATTTGTATTGATTTTGCTCTATACTCTACTCATTTTTCATTTGCTAAGCTTAAATCAAAAGCTTAAGGAAGATTATTTTGCTAGGGTTGCTATAAACTGCGTAGCATTGTTTATTTTTATTTATGCTGCGGTAAACATTTCGATGACTATAGGATTTGCGCCTGTTGTTGGTATCCCGCTGCCTTTTTTTAGCTATGGAGGAAGTTCTTTTACGATTTTTATGATTTTCTTTGGAATTTTACAGCATTTGATTACTTTTAGATATTTTTGGATAGATAGTAAAAATAAAATAAAATAATTTTAAGCAAAAATAAGATATAATTTTATCTTTAAAAATTAAGGCGGATTTATAGCTCAGTTGGTTAGAGCAACCGGCTCATAACCGGTTGGTCGCAGGTTCGAGTCCTGCTAAATCCACCATTATATTAATTACACTTATACAATCTAAAAAACTTATATTTTTTTACCTGCTTAATAAATCAAAACTAGATTAAAAATTTTTAGTGTATTTTAACTGCATTATATTAAATTAAATAACACATTGCAACAATTAAAACTTCGATACAAAAACTTATAAAGCGAAGATGCTTATCTGTAAAACTTAAGCAAAATTCCAATGGAAATTTACAGGCTATGAAAACTGCTTAAAAAAACAAAATCAGTTAATTGCGAATCAAAGCAATATGTCAGCCACAAAATAATAAAGATATTTTAAAACAAGTAAAAATAAAAAACTTTTTCAAAAAGATAAAAAATAATAATCTTTATCAATCAAGTCCTAATATTTTTAAATAGAAATAAAATAATGTTAAAATATTTTGTTTCTATATTAAATCAAGGAGAAAAACAATGAAACATTTTATTTTTAGCGGATTAATTGGTTTAGGTGCTTTGGCTTTTTTAGCAGGTTGTAGCGATGAGGCAAAAACAAGCGATTATTATAAAGCGCACTTAGATGAGGCAAAAGCTAGAGTTGCAGAATGTAAAAAAATGGAGAAAATGAATGAAACTCAACAAAGGGATTGTTCTAATGCAAAATGGGCAGTTGAAACAGAAGATACAGGTTATATTGAAAAAACTTGGGGTAAATCAAACCCAGACGCTCTTAAATGGAAATAAACTAGCGATTATTTTTTTAATTTTTCTTGCTCCAAATTTAGCTTTTGGAGCTGAAAATGCGGAAGGCGTTTTAAATATAATACGAAATGGACTCTTATCTTGGACGCCTCTTATTAAAACCGCTTGTTTGTAGATATTTTGAATTTTTGTTTTAGTCTCTTTTTAAATTTCTTTATGGTAAAATAGAATTGCAAATACAACAAGACTTAGAAAGGTTTTAGTCTCTTTTTAAATTTCTTTATGGTAAAATTCATCTGACATTGAATATTGACTTTTAATTGTTTTAGTCTCTTTTTAAATTTCTTTATGGTAAAATGAAAATGCCTTGCTTGAAGATGGCGACGCGTTTTAGTCTCTTTTTAAATTTCTTTATGGTAAAATTTTAAAATTTTGCACAAACCCTGCAGGATAGTTTTAGTCTCTTTTTAAATTTCTTTATGGTAAAATATCAAGATTTTTAATTATTGTGCTTGTGCTGTTTTAGTCTCTTTTTAAATTTCTTTATGGTAAAATTTTTGTGAATTTGTTAATGGTGAATATAATGTTTTAGTCTCTTTTTAAATTTCTTTATGGTAAAATTGTAATTATATCATTTAAACTTGCCACAGAGTTTTAGTCTCTTTTTAAATTTCTTTATGGTAAAATCAACGCCACTCTTATTGAAAAAACACTTACGTTTTAGTCTCTTTTTAAATTTCTTTATGGTAAAATGAATTAGAAATTAATATAAAAGAAGGCGAAGTTTTAGTCTCTTTTTAAATTTCTTTATGGTAAAATTGTCATTTTTTGTAAGAATTGCTGCGCAAAGTTTTAGTCTCTTTTTAAATTTCTTTATGGTAAAATTATAGGCTTGCAAGCCGAATTTAAAATCATGTTTTAGTCTCTTTTTAAATTTCTTTATGGTAAAATAGCTCTGGATATGACATCCTTAAAGTCTTTGTTTTAGTCTCTTTTTAAATTTCTTTATGGTAAAATAGGTTTATCTACATCAACTCTTAATTCACTGTTTTAGTCTCTTTTTAAATTTCTTTATGGTAAAATAATATTTTAGTAGGGCAATATTCTTGCAAAGTTTTAGTCTCTTTTTAAATTTCTTTATGGTAAAATAGACTTTGAACAAATAAAGAAAAATAGAGCTTTTTGTATACAAAAATGTATAAAAATATGCTATCATTTTAAAAGAGAAATTTAAAAAGAGACTAAAATAAGTGGTTTTCGGTTAGCCACGCAGGGTTACAATCCCTTTAAAACCGTTAAAATTCAAACAAACTAGCTTGTCTAATTTTATTAGACTTAGTTTTGTTTTCTTTGTATATCTTGTCATTGCTGTATTTAAAATCTTGTGTTTTTTCATCATACTCAAAAAGAACTAAATTTTTATCATCATTCATTTTTTCATTAAAAGTAACTCCACCTAAAAGTATTTGCATATTGTCAAATTGTTTTTCGGTTATGGTTAATACTCTTATATTGCCACAAGGGGGTAAAATTCTTTCTACGGATTTGATTGCTGTTTTAGCCGAAGTCATTCCTTTACAAATTTTAACATATACGCTAAATTGCATCATAAAAAAGCCAAGTTTTACAAGCGAAACTCTAAATTTATTTGCACTTTTTTGCTCTTTCTTACTTTTAGTGGGTATATCAAACATCAATAATACTCTCATAAATTTATCTTCTATCATATAAATTTACCATCATAAGTTCATCATTTTCCAATAAAGCATTTTTAAAATTTTGAATATAAAAATTTATAGCCCTATTCAAAGGATAAGCTTTATTTTCAATAATGATTTCTTCTTGCAAAATACCAATTAATCTTTGCTTTGCTTCCTTATCTAAAAATTCACTCTCTTTTATATCTTTTAAATCAAATACGCACAAGTCAACCAAAGGCCTAAATACTTCTATCAAATCATCACAAAGATTAAAATCATTATAGATATTATCGTGCTTTATACCTTGCCAAGGTAAAAGTCCACTTATGCAAACCGCTCTAACTATAAGTGATCTTATGACAGCATAGCCGTAATTTAGAGCAGAATTTACAAAACATATCTCATTTCTTGTAAAATTGCTACCAAACAAAGTTTTAAAATACAAAGCAGCTGCAGTCGCTTCTAAATTTTTAGCATCATTTAAGCTTACATTTTTAGCCAAAGCTAGAAGCTCTTTAGCTTCTTTGATATGATGGGTAATTTTTAAAATATGGGCTTGATTTGAAATTTTGTTTTTAATGATTTTTTGCCACAAAATCGCTTTTCTTTGTAGTGTTACTTTAATTTGCTTTTTAGCTACTTTTGCACTGATAAAATGACCTAAAAATGGAGAAAAAATTCCATTGATATGATGAGATTCATCGCAAGTTAAAAGTATGATTTTATACTTGGCTAGAGCGCTAAGCAAGCTTGAAGTGATACTTGCTTGCAAAGATTCTAGTATGATAAAATTGATATCTTTGAGAAAAAACTTGGCTTCTTTATCGTCTTGTTTTATCACAAGATGATTAAACTCAAGGCTTAGTTTTGCTTGATTGGATATCAATATACTTTTAAAAGCTTCATCATAGGCCATGTTTTTTGCTCGTCTTTAAGGCGATATCTTCCCTTGGTTTAAAATCAGCCTTGATTTTTTCTCCAAGCGGGGTTATAATGTATTTTTCAAAAATTCTCAATCCCTGAATTCCTATTTTTTTAGCCTTTACATTTCCTTCTTCTGCATTTGTAAACAATAGCTTTTGATTGTCTGTTAAGTTTTCAAATTTATTATCATGTTTTTCAACACAAATACTTGAGTTACTGATATCAAAACCATTATAATAAGCAAATTCGGGTTCTTGCATATCTTTTTTTTGTATCAAAACCAAATCATCTTTATGCAAAGAAAAACAAAACTCATAGCTTTCATCTATTTCTTGCCATTGCTTTGGATTGCCCTTTTTATCTTTACCTATAATTACTATTTTATTTGGTAAAACTCCTAAAGCAAAATCCATAGTATAAATAGGTATGGCATAAAATTTATTTTGTTTTTTAAAAATATCAATCCTTACCATGGTGTCATTTTCTACATATTTTGTACCTATTTTTCTTATTTTTCCACAATTTAGTGCTATTTCTACACCTTCTTGTGAGTTGTATTTTTTAATCATTTCATCTTTAGAGTAAAATGTTTCCTTATGCAAAGCTCCTCTTGCTCTTTTTCTAGGAGGTTTTGAAACAAAAAGTTTGTTTATTTGATTTAAAATTTGCTCTCTAAACCCCTCAAAAGGCTCAAAGAACTTAGCTTGATGTTTATAACTATCATTTGTAAGTTCTTTAGCATAAAGTTTTGCTTTTAAAAGCTCTTGTTCTTTTTTAAAATCCGAAAAAGCTTTTATAATGGCATTTGTGCTATAAGCGACTATTGTGGCATCAAGTGCGTGATGAAGATGGTTGTTTCTATCTTTTTGAGCAAATCCCCAAGTATGCCTTAAAACTGATGTAAGCATTCCATTGATTGTTTGCACATGTATTTTACTTCCTTTTTCTCCACTTTTTAGATTTATATCTTCTTTTTCATCTAAAGGTAAAAAATCTAAATATTCTTTTGTGTATTTAACAATAAGAGTTGAAATATATCTTGTATCATTTAAATTCCTGCTGATAAAATCTTGCTGTTGCTTACCTTTAAAAGCTTCGTCTAAAATTTTATTTTTCTTTTTGTAGGGAAGATTTTGAGCCAAAGCTTGAATTTTACTCCATCTTTCTTCATTTGCTCCAAAGGCTTCAAAAGGTGTTTTATTGAGTTTTTCTTGATTTTCTTTGGTAAAAACCAAAACCTTATTTAAAAAAGAATCATCAAAACTTCGTGAATAAGGATATATATGATCAACCTCTAAAGCTTTTTCATCTCTTAAGTGTTCTATGGATATTTTTTTACCACTATAAATACAAAATTCTTTTTGTTCTTTCCAAAGTTTTAATTTTAAGATATTTTTAGCATTTGCCTTAAGCCCAAAATTTTCACACTCATTTAAAGCCCAAATATTATTCTCATAGTTTTCTTTTTGCTCTTTTTCGATCTTAGTCCTAAGCTTTTTACTCAGCCCTATATCTCTTGCTAATTCTATATGAATTTTATGCATTTTTCCATATTTTTTAAGCAAAGCATTTAAAACTTTTCTATACTCGCTTATAGCACGATTTACGATAGGATTGGTAAGCTCTTGTGCAAAAATACTATCGCAAAAGGCAGGTAAAAAATCGAATTTTTGATTGTTTGATTTTGTTTTCAAATTTAAAAGCTTGCAAGCCTCATCGTATCTTTTTCCCTCTTTCATCAAAGGCAAGATTAGATTAAGTGCTTTAAAACTAAGATTTATATGATCATTGAAATCAATTTCTATTAAATTCTTGATTTGCTCGTTATTTAAACTATACTTTTCTAAAGTAATTTTTAATTTCTCATTATCTTTAATTAGAGTGATATAAGTCGCTATTTGATCTAGTTCTTCCCTAGTTAAGGAATGCTCTCCTAGGGCTTTTTTAAATTCGACTAATTTTCTAAATTCGATCAGCTTTGCACTTTCTGCATTGTCTTTATCATACTTTAGACTTTTAAATTTCATACTTTCATGAAGTTTAATGTATTCTCTAAATTTTTTATAAGTGATACTTCCTTTATCTAAGATATGATTTAAAATTTCATTGATAATCTGACTCGATACAAGCTCTCCACTCTCTTTCTCTAAGCTTTTTAGCTCATTGATAATCTTGGTTAACGCTACGAATTCCCAAGCACTATATGAATTTTTACAAGCTCTTTTTTCATCTTCAAAAAAAGTGCAAGCTCCTACTAAATATGAAAAATCTTTCAAAGATCTTTGAAAAAATGCAACTTTTAGAATTTCCTTTATAAAATTATCATTATAAGAATATCCCCATTCTTTTTGTTTTTCTAAAATCAGTTTTAATTCTTTTTCTAAATCACTTGCTAGAACGCAATTTTCATAACTGCCTTTTTTATTGCGTATATTTATAAAATCTTTTGTATTTTCTTTATATTTTTGGAAAAATTCTTTATAAAAATACTCTCCTACACTTTGATATTTTTCTAATTTTAAAGCATTTGTTTTTAAAGCGCTTAAAATTTTACCCTTTTCATTGTCACTTGATTTTTTTTCATTTTTATTCATATAGCCACGATGTTTTGCTATGTGTAAAATCACCCTTGCTAAATCTTTGGGTTCTATTTTTTCATTAAGTGCTTTATACCTTAGCTCATAAGGACTTACAAGCCTTCCTTCATAAGCTTTAGGCAATTCTCCATCGTTTGCTATATAATCTTGATAATTTAATTTCAATTCTTTTGAAATAATATGCTTTAAAGCAATCAGTCTTGATCTTCTTCTTCCTAGTCGTCTTCTATTGCTTCTTGCATTGCGTCTAGGTAAAGCTAAAGATTCTTTTGTTTTAGGATCTTCAGCCTTAGTAAATAATCTCACACCACAATCTTGCAATTGATTGTCTTTAACAAAAGCCCAACCTATAGAGTTAATCCCTATATCAAAACCTAAAATTTTCATTCGTTCTCACTTTTATATAGTATTTATGATTGATTTTAAATAACATTGCTTTCATATCAAAGCACCTCTAACAATTTAACCCTACTCCTGAAATTCAACACTCTCAAATCTTGGTTTATCCACAAAGCAAGATTTTTCTTTTAAAAATAAAACCTCGACAACTCCTACAGGGCCATTTCTATTTTTGCCGACTAAAATTTCAGCATTTTCTTGCATAGGATTAGGAATGAAATTTCTTTGATAAGGTTTGCCTTCGGCTTTAGCCTTGTTTTCACGTTCTTTTTCATCCTGCTCCCTATAAACCTCATCACGATACACAAATAAAATCGTATCCGCATCCTGCTCTATAGCCCCACTTTCACGCAAATCACTCATCATAGGACGCTTGTTTGCACGCTGTTCTAAAGAACGATTGAGCTGCGAAAGTGCGATGATAGGCATATCAAGCTCCCTTGCTAAAAGCTTAAGCCCTCTTGAAATTTCGCTGACTTGTAAATGTCTATCATTAAAATTAGAATTACTCATCATAAGCCCTATATAATCGATCACGCAAAGCCCTATACTTTCTTCTTGAGCCTTTAAACGCCTTAAAATCGCTCTTACATCTGTGATAGTCGCATAACCACTATCATAGATAAATAATTTCTTTTTAGAATAATAATTGCAAGCATCGCCAATGCGTTCCCATTCATTATCATTTAAATCCGCAGTCAAGATTTTTTGCAAAGGAATGGAAGTTTTTGCCGAAAGCATTCTTTGCATGATTTGAGCAGCAGGCATTTCAAGCGAAAACATCACCACTCCCTTATCCTGTCTTAAAACCTTTTCTATAAAATTCAAGCACAAAGTTGTTTTTCCCATACCTGGGCGCGCTGCGATGATGATAAGCTCCCCGCCTTTAAAACCCTTAGTCATAGTATTTAGATCTTCAAATCCTGTATCAAGTCCTATCACGGATTTGTTTTCAAGGCTTTTTTGTTTTTTAAATTCTTCCAAAAGCTCGCTTAAGACTATTTCTATATCTTTGATATCGTTGGTGTTTACACGATTGGTAATGTTAAAAATTTCCTTGCCGATTTCATCAGAAATTTCACTGACTGCGCGATTATCATTGATCCTTGTTGGCAAAAGATGGGCAAAACTTAAAAGCTGTCTTTTAATCGACTTTTCGCGAAGTTCATTGACATAAGCGGGAAGATCTATTATCGAAGGAGTTGCGATAATCTCTGTTAAAATTTGCTCATCTATTTTTTTATGCTTTTTTAAAAAGCTAATCGATATAGGCTCTCCAGCATTCACACAAGCAATAATAGCTTTAAAAACATCCTGATGAGCTTTAAGACTAAAATCTTTAGGTTCTATATCTCCTGCTATGCTAGAATAAGCGTCCTCGCTCATAATACAACTACTTAAAATTGCGCGTTCTAAATCCAAATCAAAATGCTCTTGCTGCACCTATTTTCCTTTTTTGAGTAAAATTTATTGAAAGATTTTATCTAAAAGAATCTAAAAATTCACATAAGCTTTTTATAAAAAATTAAAGTAATATTAGTTACAATAAAATTATAATTTTAATCAAAAACTATCAAGGAGTTTATCTTGAAAAAAACCTTATTTTCTTTTGCTTTGGCCTCTTTATTTGTAAGTCAAGCTTCATCCATAGAATTTCAAAGTGGTCTTAGCGGAAATTTAAGCTTAGGGATAGGAGTAAGAGATGTTAAAAGCAATATCTCACCTCTAGCAAATAGCAACTATCTAGGTGGGTATAACGCTAAAAATTCCGATACTGCTGCCATACCTTTTATAGGTCTTGAGCTTTATTATGGCAATTTAATCGATAATGATAGAGTATTTCTTAAAAACTATAACGGAAGAGATTTAAGCGGTATTGCTTTGGGTTATGAAAGAGCTTATTTAGAACGCTTTAGCACTTCTTTTTCTTTCATTTCATCTTTAAGAGAAAAAGCTTATGCTAATCCTTATTTTATAGGTAATCGTGAAGAAACTGATGTGAGTAAATACGGCTTTAGAATTTCACAACTTTACGAAAGTGATTTTGGAAAATTCAATGCTTCTTATGTTTTTGCAAAAAACAAACTAGATAAAGAAAGTATAGAATTTGATTCTCTTAAACGAGAGGGAAATTATCATGAGTTAGAATTAAGCTATAATTATTCTTTATTAAACTTAGGCTTAATCTATGATTATAATGACGCTGATGGAAAGGCTCAAAGCTACTCAAGATATGGCTTTAAAATAGGCACACATCTAGTTTTTGCAAGAAATTATATCCTAACTCCAAGCCTAAGCTTAAATCAATACAAAGCAGATGGCACAGATCCTATTTTTAACCAAAAACAAGATGGTAGTATCACAAAATTTAATCTCAAGCTCGTAAAAAATCAATTCTTAGGCTATGACTCACTTTATGGCTTTGTAAATTATGGCCTAGAAAAAAGAAATAGTGATATAGATTTTTACGATGAAACATACCACATCTTGCTTACAGGTGTAGGATATAAATTCTAAAATCAATCCAAAGAAACTATCATCATAAAAACGATAGTTTCTTAAAGACTTTTCTAACAAAAATACAAGCCAAAATCAAAACACAAAGTTCAGCAAAAAAGGGACTAAGCCACACTCCTTTTAAACCCATGATAGAAGATAAAATCAAAAGAAAACACAAAGGAATAAAAAGATTTTGACTCAAGCTTAAAATCAAAGAAAAACTCGCTTTATTGCTCGCTGTTAAAAAAGAACCACTTAAAACATTAAACCACGCAAAAAGATAATTAAAAGAAAACAACATCAAAGCCATATAAGCAAAAATGATAAATTCTTGATCACCTTCTTGAGTAAACAATCCTACCAAATCCTTACCGCAAACAAATATCATCACGATAGACAGCAAAGACAAAATCGCACCCGCAAAAAACATTACCTTTAAAATATCTTTAATCCTTGAAAAATCCTTTTTAGCATAATTATAACTTAATGCAGGCTGCATCGCATCACCCATAGCGATAATAAGCATAATGATAAAATTATCAATATACGAAACGATAGAAAAAGCAGCAACCGCTTGAGTGCCTGAAATTTTTAATAAAACTAAATTGGCAAATATGCCATATAAAGAACCTGAGATATTGCCAAAAAATTCACTGCTTCCGTTATAAACTATGTTTTTAAAAATCTTCATATTCATATACAAACTTGAGAATTTAAGCTCTAAATTTTGAAATAAAAAAGGGAAAATTCCAAAAATACCGCCTAGCATAAGTCCCAAACAAGTCGCAAGAGCTGCTGAAAACAAGCCCCAACCTAACACAACGATGAAAATATAATCAAGCACTATATTACTCAATGCTATAATCACATTCATCATCATACTATAAGTTGTTTTTCCGCAAATTCTAAGATAATTATCCAAAGCAAAAGAACACATGGTAAAGGGTGCGAACAAAGCAAACACAAGCATACACTCTTTTGCCATTGATTTGATATCTTCACTTACATCTAAAAAATTAATCAAAACAGGACTTAAAAGATATTCTAAAATGCCCACCAAACATGAAATAAGAAAGATAATTAACATACTAGAGCTAAAGATTTTTCTAGCTAAATGTTTCTTCCCAAGTCCTAAATGCATAGAAATTTGCACAGCTGAACCAATGGCTATCATATCAGCCAAAGCAAAAGATATCATAATAAAAGGAATAATCAAGGCCAAAGCCGCTAAAGCGTCATTTCCTAGATATTTTCCAACAAAAATTCCATCAACAATATAATAAAAAGAAATAAATGCCATGCTTATTACATTAGGCACAGCACATTTAACAAAAAGCCTAAAAGGGCTTAAGGTGCTAAAAATATTTGACATAAAAAATCCTTTAAAATATTTAACAATACAAATATCTTAAAAGGAGCTAATAGAGTGTTTGAAGTCCTAGTATGTAGAAAGCTAAGCGATAGGTTTCTATCGGTATGATTTTTTTATTGTTTTTGTTTTGTGTTTGCATAATAATATTTAAAAATTAAAATATAATAAAGAAATTATAATATTGAAAGTTTAATAAGTCAAATTTAGCCCAAGGGCCAAATTTGATTAAATTACAGCAAGTATCTTTACAGCGTCATTTAAGCCTGTTACTATGCTTGCGCCATTTTTAGTTGCAATATCTCCTGCTACAAAAATGCCTTTTACATTGCTTTGTTTATTTTCATCCATTAAAGGAACTCCTTTATCATCGACATTGATTCCGCATTTTTGTAAAAAATCAAGAGGAGTAGAACCACCGATAGCATAAATGATTCTATCATAAGTCTCACTGCTGCCATCGTTAAATTTCACTTTAGCTTTACCATTATCATCCTCAAGCTCTTCTATATCTATACCGAGTTTTAATTCTACTTTGCCTGAATTTCCAGCTTCGTGAATATCTTTAAGATTGATATCATTTAGTCTTGTAAATTCTTTCTTGCGATAGCAAAGGCTTACTTTATTTGAGTTAGCTAAATCCACCGCATATTCTGCAGCTGAATTTCCACCTCCCACAACAAGGATTTTTTCATCACCTAAAACAGAGTTAGCATTGAAATTAATAATCTTTGTTAAAGTTCCAGGAAGTTTATAATCAGGCTTATTAGGCTTACCCATTCTACCTATAGCAACGATGATATTTTTACACTCATAAACACCCTTGCCTGTGCTTACTAAAAATACTCCATTTTCATTTTTAACACTCTCTACTTCAGAGCCAAATTCAACTTCTATATTATGCTCATTTAAAGCGTTTTGAAAAGTTTCTATGGTGCTTTCTTTGGTTCCATCTTGAAAAGGGACATGTCCGTGATTTGTCCCTTCACAACCCTTATAAGCCATATCAACTCTTTTACCATCTTTGTAAAACTGCATCAAAGTTTGACAAATATTGTTTGATTTCTCCAATACCAAAACTTCTTTATTTTTAAGCTTGGCTTCAACCGCACAACCAATTCCTGTCGGCCCTGCACCAACTACAATTAAATCTACTTTTTTCATTCAAATTTACCTTTCAATTCTAAATTTTTTTGTATAATTTATCAAGTTTTTTGTAAATAAAGGATTAAAAATGCGAAATTTACTTGAAAATATTAAGAAAAATTCTCAAAAATTGCTCAATTTAACACCCAAAGATAAAGAAAATATTATATTGAAACTAGCTCACACTTTAAGAAAGAATTTCAAAACCATATTAGAATCCAATGAAAAAGATATAGCAAATTTCACCAAAAGTGGAGCAATGCGAGATAGGCTTTTACTAGATGAAAAACGCATTTTTTCTCTTTGTGATGCTTTGGAAAAAATTGCTTATTTAGAAGATCCTATAGGTAAAATTTCTAAAGGTTGGGTTAATTATGCGGGCTTAAAGATAGAAAAAATCAGCATTCCCATAGGACTAATCAGTGTAATTTATGAGGCAAGACCGAGTCTAAGTGCTGAAATCATTGCTTTAATGATAAAAAGCTCCAATGCTTGCGTGCTTAAAGGAGGCAGTGAAGCAAAATTTACAAATTCAGCAATATTTGATCTTGTTTATAAAGTACTAGAAGAGTTTAATTTGCAAGATTGTTTTGCTATGTTTTATGAAAGAAATGAGATCATGCAAATTTTAGCTTTTGATGATTTAATCGATGTGATTATCCCTCGTGGAAGTTCAAATATGATACAAGAAATCGCTAGTCATACAAAAATTCCACTCATCAAACAAGACAAAGGTTTATGCCATGCTTTTGTGGATGAGAGTGCAAATTTAAATATGGCTTTAGAAATCATCCTTAATGCAAAATGCCAAAGAGTAAGTGTTTGTAATGCCCTAGAAACCCTTTTAATCCATGAAAAAATTGCTAAAGATTTTATAGAACTTTTAATCCCTGAATTTGAAAAATTTAAGGTAAAAATTCACGCACATGAAAATATCTTAGAACATTTTAAAAACTCAAAATTAGAACTTTCAAAGGCTGATGAAAGCATTTTTGATACTGAATGGCTTGATTTTGCTATCAGTGTAAAATCAGTAAAAGATTGCGATGAGGCTATAGAGCATATCAACCAACACAGCTCTTTACACTCTGAAACCATAATCTCAAACAATGCTTTAAATATAAACAAATTTCAACGCCTTCTACGCTCATCTTGTATTTATGTCAATGCCTCGACTCGTTTTAGTGATGGGGGTGAATTTGGCTTTGGTGGGGAAGTGGGAATTTCCACAAGCAAACTTCATGCAAGAGGTCCAATGGGTGTTGAAGATATTTGCACTTATAAATACCTAATCAGCGGAGAAGGACAAATAAGAAAATGAGTAAAAGAAAAATTTTAAAACAACAATATAAAGAAATCATACAACTTAATCCAACTGAAAGAGTTTGGCAAATGCCTTTTTTCTTTGCCTTAGCAGTTGGATTTGCACTTAGCATTGCTGCATATTATGAGCGTATGGACTTGGGACTAATCGCTATGATAGGAATCATGGCTTTTGTTTATACAACCAATACGCCTATGTATCATAGAATGGCTGTTACAATGTGCTGTTCTTTTGGTTTGTGCTTATCTTTTTTAATAGGACTTTGCACCCATTTTTTTCCTGCGTTTTCTCCGCTTATAATTGGTCTAGTGGCTATGGCTAGTTCTATTTTGATACGCTATTATAACATAGGCGCGCCGGGGTATTTTTTCTTTGTTTTTTCCTGTTTATTGGCTTCATTTTTTCCTTTTCCAGCAAAAGATTATATTTTTCTAGTGGGATTGATTTGTATAGGTGGTATCATTGCCAACATAGCTGCTTTTTTATACTCTGTATCTGTCATTTATATTTTTAAAAATTCCCCACCCAAACCTGTTTTGCAAAATGGGAATTTAGGCTTTGATATTATCTTTGTAGATTCTATAATTATTGCTTTTTTTGTCGGATTTGCTGTATTTCTAGGAGCATTTTTAGAACTTGATAGAAGTTATTGGGTTGCAGTTAGCACGACTGTTATCTTGCAAGGAGCTAATTTAAAATCAGTCTGGATAAAACAGCTTCAACGCATTCTTGGGACAACGGTTGGAATTTTATTTGCATGGTGGCTTTTAAAAATCAAATTTACTCCTTTAGAATTTGTCTTGTTGATGATGTTTTTAGCCTTTATAATAGAGTTTTTGGTAGTTAGAAACTATGCCTTAACCGTAATTTTTCTTACCCCTTATGTGACTTATTTAGCTGAAGCAGCTTCTTTTGGAAATTTAAGTGTTGATATGCTGATACACGCTCGCCTGCAAGATATTATCATAGGTAGTCTTTTGGGGCTTCTAGGGGGTTTTGTTATCCATAAACCTTATTTAAGAAAATATTTTGAATACATTGCAAAATACATTTTTAGAGTAAGATTGACAAATAGATAATTCTTTTAAAATTCAGCTTTTAAGCCTATGCGCATTAAAAGCTGAAATAATATATTTTAAAAATTCCTGTATAAATATCTTAATTTATAAAAGCTTACAAAATTTGATATTTATTTATTAGCTCTTTCAATATACTCCCCGCGCACTGTATCAACGCGTATAACTTCACCCTCTAAAACATGAAAAGGAATTTGTACAACTGCACCTGTTTCAAGTGTAGCAGGTTTTTTGTTTGAACCTTGAGTATCGCCTTTAAAATTTGGAGCTGTTTCTACAATCTTAAGTTCTACAACTTGCGGAACTTCCACGCCGATAGCTTTGCCGTTGTGAAAAAGTACATCTACCATCATACCATCAAGCATCCATTTTTTTGCTTCCCCTACATCTTCATCACTGATTGCAACTTGCTCGTAAGATTCTGTATCCATAAATTGGCAATTTTCACCATCGTCATAAAGATACTGCATGGTTTTTTCTTCCAAATTTGGAGCTTCACATTTATCTCCTGCGTGAAAAGTTTTTTCTAAAACCTTACCATCAATAAAAGATTTGATTTTTATACGCACAAAAGCAGGACCTTTTCCTGGTTTTACATGTTGATATTCAACTATTTTAAAAGGAATTCCATCGATTTCGATTTTAAGCCCTTTTTTTAAATCACCCATTGAATAAGATGCCATAAATTTTCCTTTTTATATTAAAAATAAATTATAATTTTAACAAAAATTATTTGATATCACAATATAATTGATAATAAAATAAGCATTTTTTTGTTAGAATTTAGCTTTAAAGCATAGTAAATGCTCGCTTCTTTAAAAAGAAGAGGAAAGTCCGAGCTGCAAAAGACAAACATTCCATCTAACGGATGGCTAGGGCGACCTAAGGGACAGTGCAACAGAAAGAAAACTACCACGAAAGTGGAAAAGGTGAAACGGTGAGGTAAAAGCTTACCAGCGATTTTGGCAACAATTTCGGCTATGTAAACCCAATGTGCAGCAAGAAGGGATGGTTAAGGTCTTTATTTTAACCCTTCGCTTGATTTTGTTTGCGAAAACAAAACTAGATAAATGAGCATTCTAGACAGAACTCGGCTTATCGCTATGCTTTAAAAATTTTAATCTTTGAAATATTTTAAAGCTTTTTGAATTTTTTGAATTTCACAAGCTTTAGAATTCTTTTTTTCACTTATTAAAACAACCGCTTCTTGTAAAAGTGCTTTAACTTGACTTAAATTATCATTTAGTTTATCTTTTAACTCATCACTTTGAAAATCTCTTGCAAGATCTTCAAGCATTTTTTTTAAATCAAGTGTATTTAGCAAGCCTTCAAGCTTATTAACATCCTCTTGTATGAGCGCGAGTTTAAAATCACTAAGCCATTGCTTCATTACTATGCACTTCTCTCCAAGCTTCTAACAAGCCTTTAGTTACATTGATAACCTCATCAATCCTTGCTTCATTATTTTCTAAATTTGCCAAAGATAAAAGTTGAATCTCTCTTGTATAAAGACCGCTAAGATAATGAGCCACTTCGCCACCTTTTTCATAATCTAAAGTATTGATAAGCTCTATAAAAATAGCCGTAGTTCTTTTTACAAAATGCACTCTTTGTTCTATATCTTCGTTTCTTATCGCTACTTTAGCCCTTGAGCAAAAACGCAAAATTCCTTCATAAAGCATTTCGATAAGTTTTTGCGGAGATTCTATCCCCGCTTGATTTTGAGAATAAGCATTGTAGGCTAAATTATTTTGCATGATTTATCCTTAATTATTTGAATTATTTGCTGCATTAATCATATTTGTAACAGTAGTGAGTTGTTGATTAAGCTTATTTAGAATACTTTCATATTGCAACCATTGATTTGCCATAGTTTCATACCTAGTATCTATCAGTTTTTGGGCTGATTCTTTTGATTCAGTAAGAGCTTTTGTATCATTGGTTAAACTTTCATCATATTTTGTTAAAGAACCATCAGTTCCTGTTATACCCTGCAAGGTTGTTTTAAGCTGTGCAAAAACACCTGCACCCTCAACAGCTTCAGCTGCTATAGAAACTTGGCTCAAGCCAAATTGCTTAAGAAAATTATTATCCCCTTTAATCGCAAAGTCAGCATTCCCATCTGTTTTAAAATTAAGCTTAAAACCTTTTTCTCCATTTTGATTATAAGATTCAACCTTTACAGTTAAACCTTCAATCCCTTTACTATTGATATGGTCAGCTAATTTCTGAAGCATTTCTTGTTCTGTTGTGCCACTTAACTTAAAAGCTGTTCCATCGGCATTTTTAGACAAATCATAGGTTTCAAAATCACTTACAATTTGAAATTTGCCCGATTCGAAATCTATACCTTTACCATCATCTTCTGTTGTACTTAAATACTGACTGAGACTACCCTCTTTAATCAACTCTCCTGTATGATTTATATCTTTATATTGAGTAATGCCTGAAAAAAAGCTCTCGGCCATAGCTGTATCTTCTTTTACCTTGCTTTCAAAGGCAGAAGAATCAAAATTTAAAGTTCCTGATTCTGTCATGCTTAAACCATAATCTTGCAAAGAAAGCATAACCTTAGCGCTTACTTTATTACCATTAGCATCTTCTACTGTTCCATCCACTGATTGAGATTGAAAAAGTATCGAAACAATACTTGAACGTATAGAATTTACCTCAGTTACACCCTGTAAAGATCCTTTGGTTCCAGTTTCGCTGTTATAATCGGTTGCTGCGTTAAGATTTAAAACTAAATCATTATAAGCATCAACCATTTCTTGCATAGCTTGAGTGATAGACTCGCTATCTTGCTGAATATCAAAATTAATTTCACCCGTTTTATTTAAAGTCAGAGTAATTCCTACACCAATATCGGTAATAGTATTGCTCGATCTTGTCATCTTAATGCCATCCATGGTAAAATTAGCATTTTGAGCTTGTTGGATATGCAAAGGATTTTCAGCATTATCTATAATGCCTACGCCTTTTTTACTTGTAGCAGGATCAAAATCTTTATCACTTAAAGCTGTTTCATCAAGATTCCATCCTAATCTTTTAAATACTTCTGTTGCATTACTATCTACTTCATATTTTCCATTGCCATTTTTCGCACCTGGATAAAAACTTATAGCACTATCTTCGCCTGTTTCCTTGCTTGTCAAAGTTAAACGATATGGAGTGTCTTTTTCGCCTGTATTTACCATTTTAGCTACTATTTCTCCACCTGTAGCACTATTGATTTTATCTACTAAATCACTATAAGTTGTATTTTTATCTATGGTTACGGTGTATTCTTTACCTTTAGAAAAAAAGGTTAAATTTGTAGCACTTGCTAAACTTGCATTGATAAACCCTGTATCATTTGCTAAGCCTTTGCTTTGATAAACATCTTTTTGTGCAAGTTGAGTGACATTGATATTCATACTTTGCAAGGCCACACCCGAAGTAGCTGTAAGACTTGCAGGAGGATTATCTGTAATACTTGCCACAACCTTTCTCTTAGCAAAAGCAGTAGCATCTCCCAAAGAAGAAACCGCGCTTTGAAAAGTAGAAAGTTTAGTTTTAATCTCTGTTAAGTCTTTTTGTTTTGTTGTATTTTCTTCAATCTTTGTAGTATAAGGATTAACACGAGCTTGTTGCTCTGCTTCTTTTAATTTATCTATAGTTTCTTGTGTTAAAACCCCTGATCCAAATCCCAAACTTGATAAACTACCAAATGCCATTTTAACTCTCCTTATCAAAAATCATACCGATTACATCTCTAAAATATTCAGCCAATCTCATAGCTTCTTCGCTAGGAATTTGACGAATTTCTCTTCCGGTACTTTTCTCTGTCACGCTTATATACATTGAATCAATTTTATCGCTATATCCAAATCTGACATTAGTATCTAGCGAATCCATTTGCTCATTTAATTTTCGCACAATATCTGTCAATTTATTGTTCAAATTTCCTTGCTGTTTATCATCGCCTCCTTGGCTTTGATTTCCTCCAGCTTGAATATCTGAATTAGTTTGATGCGCTCCACTTGCTCTTTGAGCTAAATTCGCAAAAGCTGCATCTAACTGCCCATTTGCCTTTGATATTTCCATTTTAAAATCCTTTTTAAAATTTAATATTGCTGTTTAAAGGCTATATCGACAAAATTATAAATTTATGAATACTTTATAAAGAAAAATCTATTTTTCATTACAAAAAAATAACAAGCAAAAAGTGTGCCAAAAGTTATCAAAAAGCTGAATTTAAGATAGAATTAGCCTAGAATTTCAAATTTTGAAAAAAGTTCTGGGTTATTTTCCAAAATATTTCTTAAAATCAAATCCTCAATCACGCTTTTAGTACAATCAGTTTGTTTAGGCCAAACTCTTTCATAACCCTCCACTAAGCCTTTAGCAGTAGCATCAATCCCTACTCTATCTGCTTTAATAAAAATATCTCTTTTAGCGTCTATATTGTTTACCACACGCCATACAAGCATATAAGGATTTTCGAGTTTGTTATTGGTATCTAAAAATACTAAAATTCTAAAATGTTTTTTAAATTCCAAAAGTTTTTCAAAACTTTGCTCGATTTTTTCTTTTTTATCTAGCAAAATACAAACTATAGGACTTTTACTTTCTTTGTAAAATTGCTTTAGATCAACAAGCTCTATTTTGGTTTTAAAAAGCTCTAATAATTTTTCATCTTCTAAAATTTCAAGCTCTTCTACTATGGTTTCTTCACAAGCATCAAGCCCTGCCTTTCCTCCAAAGCAAGAATTAGGCGAAGCATGGTCTAATTGATCACAAATTCCTTCAGAAATTAAAATTTTATTTGCATTAAAACGATTTAAAATATAAGGTATTAATGTATCATAATCATCTAAATTTGGGGCTTTCTTATCTACAAAAATAGCATGCTTAACAAAGCTCATTTGTCCCACTCCCCAAAAAGCATGCATAATCTGCTGTGCATGAGCAGGGTATTTTGCATCAATTTTTGCCAAGATAAGATTATGAAAAACCCCATTTTCAGGCATTTTATAATCGATTAAATCAGGAACTGAAGTTTGCAAAAGGGGTAAAAATATTCTTTCAGTTCCAAGCCCCATAATCTTATCTTCTAAAGGAGGTTTTCCCACAACGGTTGCTTGATAAATAGCCTCTTTTTTGGTATAAATTTTTTCTACCTTCATCACAGGAAAAAGCTCTGCAGGAGTATAAAAACCCGTATGATCGCCAAAAGGTCCTTCGATTTTAAATTCTTCTAAATCCACATAACCCTCGATCACTATATCACTATCATAAGGCACAAAAATACCATTTTCACAAGGTGTCAGTTTGGCTGGAGTTTTTTTAATAAAACCATAAAGTAAAAGTTCAAAAATTCCTTTAGGCAAAGGAGCTTGAGAACACCAAATATAAAGAGGATCCCCACCTATGGCTATACTTACAGGCATTTTTTTAAAGCCAGCATTTTTATACTCGTGATAAAAATTTGCCCCATCTTTATGAATTTGCCAGTGCATTAAAAGCTCATTTTTATCGCTAACTTGCAAACGATACATACCAAGATTATTTTGAGTTTTATCCAAATTTTGTGTATAAACTTGCCCCATAGTAATAAATCTACCCGCATCTTCTTCCCAAGTCCTAAGTATAGGAAGTTCTTCAAGAGAATTTAAAAGCTCATAATCATACAAAGCTTTATCTGCTTTTAATCTTTTGGGTGGGACATTTTTAAGACTTAATAAATTCATAAAAAAATCTATTTTTGCTTTAAAACTAGTAGGAATATGAAGTTTGGTTAGCTTTGAAATTTCATCAGCTACCTCTTTATAATCTCGTCCAAAAGCCAAATTTAATGCTTTTTCATTACAAAAAGCATTCATCAAAACAGGAAATTTATATTGTTTATTGTTTCGTTTATCTACGGGATTTTTAAAAAGTAAAGCCTTACCATTTTCACCTTTTTTAGCTTCTATATAAGCTAAATGGGCGATTTCAAGATCTACATCTACAGGTTCTTCATACACTTTTAGCAAATCATTGTCTTTTAGAATTTTAATAAAATCTTTCATATCATACTTTCAGCTTTTTTCAGAATTTCTTTAGCTCCCTTGGCGATAAATTCCTTTGCTAAACTCTCACCAAAACCTTTAAATTCGCTTTTTTTAATCATTCTTTTTTCTTTTAAAATTTCACTACCATCAGGCAAACCAAGTATGGCACGCACACAAATCTCATCATTTAGAAGTTCTGCATTAATACCAATAGGCACTTGACATCCTCCTTCTAAAGTAGCGATAAATTCTCTTTCTATGGTAGTTTCTATCAAAGCATTGTCATCATTTAAACACTTTAAAAATTCTAAAATTTTTTCATCATCTATGCTCTCTATACCCAAAGCCCCTTGAGATGCTGCTGGGATTAGCTCATCTTTGCTAAATGCATAAACAAAATTCACTTGTTTACCTAAATCCAAACGCTTAATACCTGCCATAGCTAAGATAATCGCATCAAAATCCCCATTTTTTAATTTTTCTATACGAGAATTCACATTGCCACGCAAGGAAATAATTTCTAAATCAGGTCTTAATAATAAAAGTTGCATTTTGCGTCTAAGGCTTGTAGTGCCAATCCTTGCACCTTTTGGCAAAGAAAGAAAATCTTTATAATTTTGACTCAACATCGCATCATTGCTTTGTTCTCTTTTGCTGATCGCAGCCAAAACCAAACCTTGAGGAAAAAAACTTGGTACATCTTTTAAGCTATGCACAGCCAAATGTGCTTCATTTCTTAGCATACTTTCTTCTAGCTCCTTGGTAAAAAGCCCTTTACCCCCTATTTTTGCCAAGGGACTATCTAAGATCACATCTCCTTTAGTTTTAAAACCTTCTAAACGAACTGCTATGCCATGAGTTTTGCTTAAAAAATTTGCTATAAATTCACTTTGCCAAAGAGCTAATTGGCTTTTTCTTGTAGCTATGACAAGTTCTTTCATTTTTTCTCCTCTATGATTTCAACATCGATAATTTCTTCATCAGAAGTATTATTTTGCCTATAGTTTCTTTTGTATCTAGGTTTGGCAAAGTTAAAAATCAAGCCAAAACATAAAACAAAAAATCCAAAAATGCTCGTTACTATTCCTGGAAAGATAAACAAAAAAGCCGCCATTATAAAAGCAAACTGGGTAAGCATATTTTTAAAATCACTTATACGAAACTCAAGCATATTTTTCCAAAAAATTCCAAGCAAAATTACTCCAAAAATCATACTAGCCAAAATAAAAATTAAAAAATTTCCCAAACCAAAAAATACGATAAATAAAATACTTGCAACAAGTTCTAATAAAAAAAGCGGACTAAGGCTGAGCTTGTAATTCATTCTACACTCTTTTTAATAAAATCAAAAGCTTCTTTACTTGATAGAATTTTTTTCTCTAGTGTTTTTCTATCTATAAATTCTAGCTCATCCTTTTCTAAACCCTTACCCACAACCAAAGCATAAGGAAAGCCCATAAGCTCAAAATCATTCATCTTGACCCCAAAACGCTCATTTCTATCATCAAGTAAAACCTCAATGCCCACATTGCTTAAATCCTCATAAAGCTTGGTAGCAAATTCTAAAGACTTCTCGTCTTTGATGTTTGAAACTATAATTTCAAGTGTAAAAGGAGCTAAGGTTTTATTCCAAATACAACCCTTCTCATCATGATTTGCCTCAATCGCTACTGCAAGCAAGCGCGAAACTCCTATACCGTAGCATCCCATGTAAAAAGGCTTGCTTTTGCCATTTTCATCTAAGAAATTTGCATTCATAGCCTTAGAATATTTTTGCCCTAGTTTAAAAATATGCCCTACTTCTATACCCTTGCTTAATCTTAATTTTCCACCACATTTAGCACAACAATCATTTTCTTTAACTTCTACCAAATCCTTAAAACGATCCTTGTTTAAATTAACCACATCAATGCCTATCAAATGATAATCTTTTTCATTTGCTCCCATTATCATTTGTTTTTCGCCCTCAAGCTCTTTATCTAAATAAAAATCAACATTTTTCAAACCCACAAAGCCTATAAAACCTGCAACCAATCCCGCTTTTTCTAATTCTTCTTCGCTTGCATCTACAAGCTCAAGAGCACTGCAAGCGTTTTGTGCTTTAGTTTCTTGCAAATCATCACAACCGCGTATAAAAAATACAACTAATTTATTTTCATTTTCGTAAATAGCTTTTTTTACTACAGCTTTAATGGTATAAAAAGCATTGATTTTGAAAAATTGTGCTAAAGCTTCTATGGTTTTAACATCTGGAGTGTGAAATTTACTTGCATAATTTGCCTCAGGACGCTCTTCATCGCAAGTTTTATTGGCTCTAATTGCAGCTTCAACATTTGCAGCATAATCACAATTTTCACAAATTAAAATATCGTCCTCGCCATTTTTTGCCAAAACCATAAATTCTTTAGAACCACTTCCACCAATCGCTCCACTATCGGCATCAACAGCTCTAAATTCTAAGCCCATTCTTTGTAAGATTTGAGAATAAGTCTTATACATCAAATCAAATTCACGCGTTAAATCTTCTTCATTTGCATGAAAACTATAGCCATCTTTCATTAAAAATTCACGACATCTTAAAAGCCCAAATCTTGGTCTTGCTTCATCGCGAAATTTTAGCCCTATTTGATACAAATGCAAGGGAAGTTGTTTATAAGATGTGATTTTATTTTTTACCAAAGAAAGCATAGCCTCTTCATGCGTTGGACCTAGAACAAAATCATTTTCTTTTCTATCTTTAAAACGCAAAAGCTCTTTACCAAAAACATTATAACGCCCACTTTCTTGCCATAAAGTTGCTGGAGTCACAAAGCTCAAGCTTACTTCCTGTGCCCCTGCTTTATCCATTTCTTCTTTAACAATGGTGCGAATTTTATCCAATACTTTTTTTCCCAAAGGTAAAAAATTATAAAGCCCGCTACCGATTTGCTCAACAAAACCAGCACGTGTTAAAAAAATATGACTCGGTAAAGTCGCATCTTTTGGAGCCTCTTTAAGACTTGGTGCATATAATTTGCTAAATTTCATCATTATTCTCCATATTAAATTCACATGCGTATTGATTTAAACCTTCAAGATTGTTTTCTAAAGCAAAAATATAACGCATAGCATTAATCACTGTATCACTTTGCATTTTCCCTTGTAGATGCTTTAAATTTATAGTTGGAGTATGCAAAAAAGCCTTAAATACTTGATGGATTAATTTTCTTGCCTCTTCTTCATCAGAATGTTTTAAATATCCTTTATCTAAAGCGATTTGAAGCTGTTTGTTAGCACATTCTTTTGCTTGCAAGCGAATCGCTTTGATAATAGGAGTTAAAGCTAAATCATTTAAATATCTAAAAAATTCTGCCGTCTCACGCCCGATGATACCATACGCCATACGCGCTTCTTGTTCTCTTAAAGCCAAATTTTTTCGCACGACAACTTCAAGATCATCAACTGCAAAAACGGATACTTTTTCATTTTCACTGACATCAATATCTCGCGGTACAGCAATATCAAAAAAATATCTCTTATGAGAAACCTCATCGATTAAAGAATTTGTAATAATAGCACTTGAAGCATTGGTAGCTGAGAAAAAAAGCTCGTATTCATCAAGATATTTTTTTAAATTATTTAAACTATCGCACTCACTTAAAACACCTAATCTCTCACAAAGAATACGGGCTTTTTCTATATCTCGGTTTAATATTATAACCCTAGCTCCAGCAGCGATTAAATGCTTGGCTGCAAGCTCTCCCATCTCACCTGCACCTATAACGATAGCACTTTTTCCCTCTAAAGGCAAAAGTTCTTTAGCTTTGGCTACTGCCACGCTAGCAACAGAAATAGGATTTTTTGAAATTTGAGTTTCATTGCGAACCTTAGCTGCACATTTAAATGCACTGTGAATTGCTCTTGAAAGATGTACTGCACAAAAATTATTTTTTAAAGCAAAAGCAAAAGCATCTTTTAATTGTCCTGCAATTTGTGTTTCTCCAACAACCAAGCTATCAAGCGAACTTGCAACTGAAAAAAGATGATGAATAGCTCCGCTATCTTCGAAAATATCGGCTTTTTGAACCAAGCTTTCTTTGTCTACATTGCACAATAAAGCTAAGGATTTGATGATATATTCTGCACAAGCTTCTTTTACGTAAGCTACTATTTCTACACGATTGCAAGTGCTTATAACCAAGCATTCTTCAATATTTTCATGAATGCTTAGCAATCTCAAAAATTCATTTTTTTTCGCCTCATCAGAAAAACTCAATCTCTCTCTTAAAGAGATATCTGTATTTTTATGAGTAAAAGATATACAATAATACATTAAAAATCCCTATCTATCATAGCTTGAATTATACCTTGGAGTTTTTCATTAGAAAAATCTTTTATGGCTAATGCTGCTTGCTGGGCATATTCTTTAGCTTCCGATATAGCTTTATTTAAAGCTTTTGTTTCTTCAAATTTTATTTGCATCCATGTTTTTTCATCATTGTTTAAATCTTTTTGAAACAAATTCTTTAATTGGGTCCTATCCTCATCATTTAAATTTTCACAAAGATAAATATAAGGCAAAGTGGTTTTACCCTCTTTAAAATCATTCATAGCAGGTTTACCAAGGGTTTTTTCATCACCCTTGATATCTAAAATATCATCAATCATTTGAAATGCAAGGCCTAAATTTTTGCCATATTCCCCAAAAGCTTTTTCATCTAAATTTGCCAAAATAGCCCCGCACCTTGCACTTGCTTCGATTAAAACTGCGGTTTTATTATAAATCATCTTTAGATATTTATCTTTATCTGCATTAAAACTTTTGCTAAGCTCAACATCCATAAGCTCGCCCACAGCAAGCTTAACAACCGCATCTGAAATAATACTTGCAAAACAAGCATCTAGTTGGCTCAATTCATAAAAAGCTTTTGAATATAAAATATCTCCAAGCATAAGGGCGTTTTTTGTACCAAATTCAGCATTAACAGACTTTGCACCGCGTCTTAATTTGCTTTCATCTATGATATCATCATGCAACAAACTTGCTAAATGTATGAGTTCTATTGCGGCACAAATTTTATAAGAATTTGCATTTTCTCCTGCAATTGCTAAAAGTAACTTTGAACGCAATTTTTTGCCTGATTTGGTATTAGCAAGCATAGTTAAAACAGGCTCATAATCAAGCTCTTGCAAATATTGTTTTATCAAATCATCTATTGGTTGCACCCTATATCCTTCAAATTTAGTTTGTGGTATTTTCTCGTTGTATTAATGGTTTTACTTGAGGCTCATTAAAATCTATCATAGGCACTACTTGATTATTTTGAGGTGGATTTGTTAATTGCATTTTTCTTGGATCAAGAAATTTCACTTCAAGTCTAGAATCCTTATCTTCTATATACACAGTAAAAATTGCCTCGCCTTTTTTGTATTCGCTAAATTCTAAAATAAGTCTTGCTCTATCAATATGTGGATTTTTATAATCAGGAATTAAAGTTTGAGTTACCCAGTCCAAATTTCTTCTTAAACTCATCACAAATTGACGCGGATATTTGCGAAATTTAGAATGAACGACTATATTGGTATTATCAAACAAAGTCCAATAAAAATCGAAATTTTGAACCCCATTATCATAACCAAGCTCTTTAATCTCCACGCTAGCTCTCTCATCTTTTTTAAGTGTAAATTTATATGTATAATCAAAAACAGGAGCAGCATTTAAAACAATACAATTTGCCATCAAAGCAAAAAAAACCAAAAGCCTAATGCTCATTAGCCCTCATGTCCTAAAATTTTAGCACCTAATTCTATAAAAAGGTCATTTTGCCTTTCTTGAATAAAATCTCCATTTTCAAGTATAAAGCTTTTCACATCCATTTCATTGAAACCTTGTTTTTCTAAAAGCTCGATCATAGCAATATGATCAGCAAAAAAGTTTTCAAATACTTTTTCTAAGGCTCCTAAATTTCCATTTTGTATAATTTCTATAAATTTTTCCTTAGGAGTTTTATTAAACATTTCGTCAAAAATATCCATTGAATTTCCTTAATAAATATGTTTTTGATTATAAAATTTTAATCGTTAAAAGTAGCTAAATTAAAAAATGAAAAAGTTTAAAAATTTATTTTAAGAAGCAATAAATTTGGGAATAAACCCAAATTTATTTAAGAATGAGCTTTAGTTTCTTGTGCGTATTTAACACCTAAATCAAAAGCTTTAGAATTTGCATCTCTTGTTTTAGCTGGAACCATATGAAGCATAGTTTCTTTAAGAATATCCAAATCAATACATTTACTCATATAAGCGGCAATAGCCAATGCAACAACTGATTGAGTAGCCACATTACCTACTTCATCTTTAGCTATAGTAATGATAGGAATTTCAAAAATTTGCCATTTTTTATAATCTTCGCTTTCAGGATGAACCAAATTCGGCTCTACAACTATGATACCACCCTCTTTTACTCCACCGCGAAAGCCTTTGTAACCCTTATCTGCAGTTGAAAGCATAAAGTCTACTTCGCCCTCTACTGCATAAGGAAAAAGAATTTCTTTATCATCAATGATAATATCAACCTTAGTTGGACCTCCACGCACTTGGGAAGTATAAGTTGAAGCTTTAAAAGCTTGACGACCTTCTTTGATCGCTGCTTCAGCTAAAATTTCTCCTGCGGTGATAACACCTTGACCACCCTCACCACCAAATCTTAATTGATATTTCATTTTAAGGCTCCTAAATCAACCATTCTTTTTTCTTTGGCTGCACGACGCACTTCTTCATAAGCATGACAATATTCTGGCTGCGTGCTATCTTCATATAAAACACCTGTTGGGAATTTGTCTTTTCTTTCTTCAAAATCCATACTTTCAAATTTAGACTTATCCACAACACGATTTTTAATCCAATCAAGCATAGCCACTGCTTCACCCATTTTATTTTTTCTACCTAGGTTAATATGGCAGTTTGAGAAAACATCAACAAAGCTATAACCTTTGTGTGCTAAAGCTTTATAAATTAAATTTTCTAATTTATTTGCCTCAATAACATTTCCTCTTGCTACAAAAGAAGCTCCAGCAGCTTTAGTTAATTCACAAGCATCAAAATTTGGATCAATATTTCCAAATTGCGCAGTTACTGTATAAAAACCTTTTGGAGTAGTTGGAGAAGTTTGGGAATTAGTAAGCCCATAAATAAAGTTATTGATTACAATATGAGTTAAATCTATATTTCTACGACATCCATGTATAGTATGATTTCCACCAATTGCCAAAGTATCGCCATCACCACTTACTACAATAACATGTTTGCTAGGATTGGCTAGTTTTATGCCTGTCGCATAAGCAATAGCTCTACCATGAGTAGTGTGCACGGTATTGCAATTTACATAAGAGCTCATTCTACCGCTACATCCTATACCTGAAACAAGACAAACATCGTCCATATTCCAACCCAGCTTTTCTATCGCACGGATAATACATTTTAAAACTACACCATCACCACAACCCCAACACCATTGAGTAGGAAGTTTATCAGTTCTTAAATATTCATCATAATTAAATGCCATTTTATATATTCTCCTTTACTTTAGCAATGATTTCGCTAGGTGTTATAGGACGGCCATTTGCACGATGTAAGCTAATAAAATCGCGACGAGAACTTACTCTTTCAATCTCCTCAAGATATTGTCCCATATTTAATTCGCTTACCATTACTTTTTTAAATTTGCTTACTACTTCAGCAATTTTCTTTTCAGCTACAGGATAAAGCGTGATAGGGCGGAAAAGTCCTACCTTAATACCTTCTTCTCTAAGCCTATTGATAGCTTCTTTGGCAGAACGACTTACGCTTCCATAAGCTATAATTAAAAATTCAGCATCATCAAGCATATACTCTTCATAAGTACAAATATCATCTTGGTTATTTTTAATTTTACCTATAAGTCTTTCTATGTTTTTCTTAACTATAGCGCCATCTTCTGTTGGAAAACCTATATCTCCATGATGAAGTCCAGTTACATGATAGCGATAGCCAGTAAAAAATGGATTGAGTGTTGCAGGTTCGTTTTCGCCCGCCGCATAAGGTTTATAATCTTTTTTATCGCCTGTGAATTTTTTACGGTTAATAATTTCTATATCTTTTAAATCAGGTAATACCGCTTTACCATTCATATGCCCTACAGTTTCATCCATAAGTAAAAACACAGGAGTCATATATTTTTCAGCTAAATTAAACGCTCTTATGGTTTCTGTATAAGCTTCTTCTAGGCTCGCTGGTGCGATAGCTACACTGGCAAAATCCCCATGAGTAGGTGCTTTTGCTTGAAACAAATCTCCTTGAGCCACCCTTGTTGGAAGACCTGTTGAAGGACCACCACGCATAACATTTACGATAACAAGTGGAATTTCAGCGATAAACGCAAGACCGATTTGCTCTGCTTTTAGTGAAATTCCAGGACCACTACTTGCAGTCATTGATTTTACACCGCTCATAGCAGCACCGATAGTCACACTCACACCTGAAATTTCATCTTCCATTTGTATAAAAGTTCCATCATTTGCAGGAAGCATATGGCTTAATTCATGTGCAATTTCAGAACTTGGTGTAATAGGATAACCCCCAAAAAATTTACATCCACAATCAATTGCTGCTTTTGCAATTAAAACATTACCTGTTGCTATAACTTCTCTCATTGTCTTTCCTATGCTAATTTTTTATATTTATTATTTTTTACTGCTACGGCTCTATCTTTAGCCTCTGGAGTCAGTTTGGCAAATTTAAATTCATCTCTTTTTGCCACCATAATAGCAAAATCTGGACAATGTGTTTCGCACTCAGTACAACCTATACAGGACTCAGGGTGTACAACCTCTATCATTTGTCCCAAAACCGCATGAACATCATCGCGCATAGCTAAAACCCCTGCAGGGCAATAGCTAACGCAGATATTGCAAGCTTTACATCTATGCTCATCTACCCAAACAGGGGTATCTTTTGGAGCTGCTATACTCATATCTTTTTCCTTTTTTAGCCTAATATTTTTTGTATTTCTTCACCGATTAAAGCTGGAGAATCCACTACATGAATTCCATAAGACTTTAACGCTTCTTTTTTAGCTGCAGCACTTTCATCAGCACTACCTACTATAGCTCCTGCGTGTCCCATTCTTTTACCTTTTGGCGCAGTCGCTCCCGCAATGAATGCTACCACAGGTTTGCTAATATTTTCTTTAATAAATTTTGCTGCTTCTACTTCTAAGCTACCGCCGATTTCCCCTATCATAACAATAGCTTTTGTTTCGTTATCTTTTTCAAATTCACTTAAAAGTTCTTTATAAGCAAGTCCTATGATAGGATCGCCACCAATTCCTACTGCTGTTGAAATTCCATACCCACCTTGAACTACTTGATTAGCTGCTTCATAAGTTAAAGTTCCACTTTTTGAAATAAGCCCTACGCAACCCTTTTTAAAGATAAAGCCTGGCATAATGCCTAATTTGCATTCTTCAGAAGTAATGATTCCTGGGCAATTTGGTCCTATAATTTTCATACCTTTTTTATTTGCATACTGCTTGGCAAACATCATATCTTTAACCGGAGTATGTTCTGTAATTACAACAGCAAGCTTAATACCCGCATCCGCTGCCTCGATTACACTATCACCCACAGCAAAAGCAGGAACAAAAATCAAACTTACATCAGCTCCCGTAGCCTTAACTGCATCCGCAACTGTATCAAAAACAGGCTTGCCAAGATGAGTTTGACCACCCTTATGAGGAGTTACTCCTCCTACTATATTTGTACCATAAGCTATGCATTGCTCTGCATGAAAAGTTGCTTCTTTACCTGTAAAACCTTGAACTATTACTTTTGTATTTTTATTAACCAATATACTCATTTTTTATCCTTATCCTACTAAACTTTTTACTAATTCTGCACCATTTTTAAGATTGGTTGCTGCTTTGATATTTTTAAGATTTGAGCTATCTAAAATCGCTTTTGCTTCAGCTGCATTTGTACCATCAAGACGCACTACGATAGGAATATTAACCTCAACATTTTTAGTTGCTTCTAAAATACCATTTGCAATTCTATCGCAACGAACAATACCACCAAAAATATTGATAAATATTACTTTAACATTTTTATCTCTTAAAATAATCTCAAAAGCTTTTGCGACTGTTTCAGCAGATGCACCACCACCCACATCTAAGAAATTTGCAGGTTTTGCACCGCTATAATTGATAATATCCATCGTTGCCATAGCAAGTCCTGCACCATTTACCATACAAGCAACATCACCGTCTAATTTTACATAACTTAAACCAAATTCAGCCGCTTCTCTTTCAGCAGGATTTTCCTCTGTAATATCTCTAAGTTCAGCAATCTCTGGATGGCGATAAAGCGCACTGTCATCAAAACTACATTTTGCATCAAGAGCATAAAAATCTCCTTCTGCAGTTTTAATTAAAGGATTGATTTCAAGCATATTCATATCTTTATCCATGTAAAGCTTATAAAGTTTTGCTATCATAGAAATAAGTTTTTTGCTTTCATCTTTATCTAGTCCTAGAACTTTTGCTACTTCAAGACCATGGAACATTTTAAAGCCAATTTGTGGATCAATACCTACTTTTGCAATTTTTTCAGGGCTTTCTTTAGCTACTTTTTCTATATCCATTCCTCCTTCGCTTGAGGCAATGATTGTAATTTGCTCTGCCATTCTGTTAAATAAAATAGCTAAATAATATTCTTTTACTATATTTGCACCACTTTCTATGTAAAGTTTTTGCACCAATTTACCCTCAGGTCCTGTTTGATGAGTAACCAAATTCATACCTAAAATTTGACTTGCATAAGCCTTTACCTCATCTAAATTTTTAGCGATTTTAACACCACCGCCAAGACCACGACCACCTGCATGGATCTGAGCCTTAACAGCCCAAACACTACCGCCTAACTCTTTAGCATTTTCTACAGCTTCTTCTACGCTAAATGCAACCTTTCCCTTTAAAGTAGGGATACCATTGTCTGCAAAAATCGCTTTTGCTTGATATTCATGTATATTCATTTATCTTCCTTTATATATTGATATTTTATTAATGATTTTTTTACCTTGTCTTTTTCTTCGTCGCTAAGCTCAAGCTTCATAATCTCAACAACACCCTCTAAACCCAATCTTGCCATAGTTCCTAAGGCTTTATTTTGCACTCCAAATTCCCCATGCAAAATCACACTCATAGGCAAAAATTCTCCACTTCTTATGGATTCGAGCATTCTTACACAAGCGCTTGCAGGTGCCAAATATGCTGAAGTCTTAAGATGTTTAATCACCTTTGCACCACCGGTTTTAACTTCATTTTCCAAATCTTCAAATTCCTCTTCGCTTAAAAGCTCTCCGAGTTTTTGATTTTTAACACTTGCATAAGATTTTACTAAAACCATATCATCATTATGAAAACCAATTAATCTTGTATCCACGCTTGAAATTTTGGCTTTTAATTTTTTGGCTACCTCATACTTAAATCTTGCATTGTCTAAAACCCCTGCCATAGCAACAATTTTTTTAGAAGAAAAAATTCCGCTCTCGTAAAGAGTATTGAGCAAAAAGTCCACAGGATTTGTCAAAATGATAAAAAGTGGATCAGAATTAAATTCTTTAATTTTTTTAGCACAATCAAGCATAATGTTTGCATTAAGTTGCAAAAGCTCTTCTCTGCTTTGACCATCTTTTCTTGCAAATCCTGCGCTAAAAAGCACAATATCAGAATTTTTTGTATAAGAATAATCCTTGGTGCAAATTAATTCTATATCCAAATTTAAAGCAGCTATGCTTTGGGATAATTCTAATTCCTTTGCAATCAATAAATCTTCATTGATATCAACTAAAACAATCTCATTCGCCAACTCACGCAAAATTAAAGCATAGGCTACACTTGAACCTACATTCCCTGCACCGATGATTGTGATTTTCATCTTTGTCCTATTTTTTCTATGATAGCATTAAAAGTTGCACTTGGACGCATAATTTTATTTGCTTTTTCATCATCAAATTTATAATAACCGCCTAAATCAACCTTCACGCCTTGAGCGTCATTAAATTCAGCTCTAATTTTTTCTTCATTAGAGGAAAGTTCTAAAGCAATATCTTTAAAAAAGCTTTGAAGCTCCATATCACTTGCTTGTCTTGCTAAATGATTTGCAAAATACATTGCTAAATAAAAATGGCTTGTACGATTATCATCTTCTTTTACTTTTCTTGATGGAGCTTTATTATTTTCAAGCCATTCTCCTATAGCTTCATCAAGACATTCTGCTAAGACTTTAGCTTTATGATTATTGCATTTATTAGCATAAAATTCTAAGCTTGCTTGTAGGGCTAAAAATTCACCCAAGCTATCCCAACGCAAATGGTTTTCTTCTACTAATTGTTCTACTTGCTTTGGTGCTGAACCCCCTGCTCCGGTTTCAAACATAGCTCCACCATTTAACATTGGTACAACTGAAAGCATTTTTGCACTTGTTCCAAGCTCTAAGATAGGAAAAAGATCAGTTAAATAATCTCTTAAAACATTTCCTGTAATAGAAATGGCATCTTTTCCAGCGCGAATCAATTCTAAGCTTTTTAAGCAAGCTTCATAAGGAGCAAGGATAGCTATATTTTTATTTTTTTCCTTAAGACGGTTTTGAACTAAATCTATCATAATTTTATTGCTAGCTCTTTTGCTATCTAACCAAAAAATCGCCTCAGCCCCTGTTAAATCAGCTCTTTCTATGCCCAAGTCAATCCAATTTAAAACAGCATCAAATTTAGCTTGATTAGCTCTATAAATGTCACCTTTTCTAACTTTATGCTCTAATAAAACCTTACCCTTAGCAATGATTTTAAACACTCCATCTTCTTTAGCAACAAAAGTTTTATCATGTGAGCCGTATTCTTGAGCTTTTTTAGCCATCAAGCCTACATTAGATACACTGCCTAATTTTGCAGGATTTAAAGTGCCATTTTTATGCAAATCTTCAATAACTGCTTCATAGATAGTCGCATAAGTTTGATCAGGGATAACTGCATTTGTATCTTTTTCTTTGCCTTCTTTATCCCATAATCTTGCCCCATTTTTAAGCATAGCAGGCATAGAAGCATCAACAATAACATCGCTTGGAACATGCAAATTAGTAATGCCCTTATCTGAATTTACCATAGAAATATCAGCACGACTATTTAAAATTTCATTATATCTTTTTAAAATCTCATCTTTTTTACTTGAAGTTTCTACCTTGCTTAAAAGCTCGCTTAATCCATTGTTTGGATTAATTCCAAGTGTTTCAAATTCATCTTTAAATTCATCAAATAATTCTTTAAAAAAGATTTTTACCGCATAGCCAAAAAGTATAGGATCACTTACCTTCATCATTGTAGCTTTTAAATGAAGAGAAAAAAGCAAATCATTATCCTTGCTTGCTTTGATTTCTTTAGCATAAAAATCTTGCAATTTTTCTACATCCATAAAGGTTGCATCTAAAATTTCATTTTTTTCAAGCTTTAAACCCTCTTTTAAAATTTCACTTTTGCCACTATCTGCGACAAATTCAATACTTGCTACACAATCCTCATCGATTAAAACCGCTTTTTCATTTGAAAAGAAATCACCTTCTTTCATATAAGATACACGAGTTTTAGAATTAGGATTAAACTCAACCACGCGATAAGGATTATTCTTCGCATAATCTTTAACCGCTTTAGTAGAACGGCGATCTGAATTGCCTTGTCTAAGCACAGGATTAACCGCTGAACCTAAAACCTTTTGATATTTTGTTTTTATTTGAAATTCTTCATCGTTTTTTGGTTCGTCTGGGTAGTTTGGTAACATATAACCCTTTTCCTGCAATTCTTTAATAGCAGCTTTCAGCTGTGGAATAGAAGCTGAAATATTTGGAGTCTTAATTAAATTTGCATCTGATTTTTTTACGAGCTCACCCAAAAGCTCCAAAGCATCTTCGCATCTTTGATCTTCTTTTAGATACTCACTAAAAGTAGCTAAAATTCTTCCAGATAACGAAATATCAGAAGTTTTTACTCCTATATGCGCCTTGCTTAAAAAAGCTTTTACTATAGGTAAAAACGAATAGGTCGCAAGCGCTGGAGACTCGTCTGTCAAAGTGTAAGTAACTTGCATTTTCTGTCCTTTTAAACACTAATTTTATTTTTCAATCTAAAGTATATTACAATTAAAAAAAAATGCAAGAGTAAATTTAAAGTTTGTTTTAGTTTTAAAACAAACTTTAAATACTTTTAATTAAATAGATTAGAAGGAAGTTGTATGATATTTTTAATCAAGTTAAAAGGAGTTTTTAAAGTATCACTTAAAATTTGGGTATGAAATTTTGGATTATCCAAAGCGCCATCGACTTTTATATTGGTACTTATTTCTTGATTTTTCCCTAAAATAACATAATTTAAAATCGGAACCTTTGAAATAGTTTCAGAAGCTGATTTTAAAGTTTTTAATTCCAAATCTACATCAACGGTATTTAATCTTAAGTTTGCGCTACCTAAACCATACAAATCCATACTATCTCCATTTAAATTAATCGCTTCAAAACTAAGCAAATCCTTCTTACGATTAAAAACAACCCTTCCATCATGCAAACTTAAACCTTTTTCATTAAAAGTAGGAGTTTTAAACATCAAAAGACTTGGAACCGTATCGATAAAAGATATAAGCTGATTAACCCCTTTAAGGTCCCTTATAAAAGTATCTTTAAAATTAAATTCCCCCTCAAAATAATCTATGCTGCTGCCTACCACACTAAAATTAAAAACACCCTCCTGCACGGCTCGCTTTTGTAAAAATTCATTAAGATGCTCATCGTTTATATTTTTGACAAATAATTTCAAATCATTAGGACTATAATGAAGATCAAAATTTGCATTCTTGCGAGTAGCCCTAGCATCTAAGATATCGCTCTTTAAATTTGCCTCTAGTTTATCAAATTTTAAAGTTTTATTAAAATCTGCTAAAATCAAAGCAAGATTTTCTCCATTGAGTATAATATTTTGAGTATTTTTTGCTATATCAAATGAAGAAGCGGAAGCATTTTTATCTTTTTGATAAGTATAAGTCAAATTTTTAAGATGTATGGTTTTATTATTATCAATAATCTTGGCACTGACCAAACCACTTTGTGTATTTATGTCTAAAACACCATTTTTACGGACAATACCAAAGCTATCATTTTCATAAGGTTTATTATCGACTAACAAGTTGTTTTTAAAATGAGCATCCTGTATTTGTGCATTAAAGTCATTAAAATCTATACTTTTATAATAAATACTTTTTGCACTCATAAAACCGAAATTTTTTAATAAAGGCGAATGAGGTATTAAAACACTAGAATTATTGGCATATACTTCAAGTCCTTCTTTAAAATTTAAAGTCAAATCCCATTCTGGCATACTAAGTTGTAAATCATCTTTATAGTCTAAATTTATCACTGTTTTTTGATTTCTCATATCAAAAAGCTCACCATTGTCAAAATACAATCTTGAAATTTGAGTATCAAAAATACCCTTGTGGTTGGCTAGATCGATTTTAGCATTAAAATTTGCTTCCAAAAACTCATTTTTTACACTTGCATTTTCTATGCTCAAGTCATTTTGATTCAGTTTAACAAAAGCTTTAGCCACATTAAAATTTGCCAATGTAAGCTCCGCATTTTCTAAAGACAAAGTGCCATTGTATTTTAAATCACCTTTTTCATTAAAATCGATTATAAGCTCTAAATCACTTCCAAGCTTTCCACTTTTTTGATAAAAAGGTAAATTTAAATTATAATTTTTTAATGCCTTGGCAAGCTTTTCATCAAATTTTAAATTTTTAGATTTGATACGCAAATAAATTCCATGTTTTTTATTGTCAAATAAATCATATAAAAACACCTTGCTTTCACTTAAGTCTGATTCATTATAACTTGCCTTATTGAAAGTAAAATTTAATTTTTGATTGCTTAAATTTAAATCAAGTTTTGGAAAATTAATGGCATTCATTTGATTGTCCAAACGAACTTTTACATTATTTGCATAACCCCATGCACTGATATCATCAAAATAATAATTATTTTTAGATAAATCAACAAAACCTTGAATAAAGTCAAAATGATAGAAATCCCCTTTAGCTCTGTGTGCAACCCAAAGAACTAAAGGTTTAGGAAGTGTTATTCTTTTTTCTGCTTGATTGAAAATAGTAGTAATATCTCTAATGTTAATATCTTCAAATTTATAAGCTAAGTTTTGATTTTTATAAGAAATATTTACTTTAAAATCAATCAAATCACCACTTGCTTGGCCTTTAAAATTATAAAATTCACTTCTTGCATTAATACTTAAATTTCCATCTACGCTTAAATTATAATCTTTAAGCCAAAGATTTTTGATATCAGCATTGATTTCTTGCCCCTCTCTGTGCAAGGCAAGTTTTAAAAACAATAAATCATTATCTACAAAAAATTCATCATTTTTAAACAATATACGCATATGATTATCTTTAATATTGAGATTTTGTATGTCTATTTCCTCAACAAAAGTATAAAGATATTTTAAATTCTTAGTAATCTTTAACAACTCCTTAGAAGCAAAATCAGAATTTTCATTCTTATCATCTTGAATGCTTGCATTAGTATCTTCATTAAATGTAATATTTTTTGCTCGCACAATGAGTTTTTTATCTAATTTAATATATAATTGCTCCAAATTTAAAAAACTTAATTGGATATTAGATATGAGAATACCATTCTTAAGAACTAAAAATATAGCCGAGATAAATACAATTAAAACAAGTAATACATATACAATTTTCTTTTTCATTAGAAACTTCTTTTTGATATTTATTTTAGGAATTTTTTATTATTTAACACAACCTTTAAAAAGCAATTCTGTTGTTTTTTTGCCTCAAGGTTCTATTGCTCAAATTATAACACATCTAAAGCAAAATAAATACGAAATGAACTCGATTGATAAATATATCTTGTTTTTCTTAGGCCATCCTCAATCAGGTTGGATAAATATAGGCACAAAAGAACTCAATAGGATAGAATTTTTACACAAACTTACCATAGCCAAGGCAGCATTAGAAACTCTTACTCTAATCCCTGGAGAAACCAGTGTAATTTTTTTAGAACAAGCTGCACAACAATTAGAACTTGATAAAAACACGCTTTTAGCTGAATTTGAAAAACAAGCCACATATAAAGAAGGAGTTTTTCTTCCTGAAACCTACAAAATTCCAAAAGGAATCACAGAAGCACTTTTAATTCAAGTTTTACTCAAACATGCAGAAAATACAAATAGAAAAACTTCGGAAAAAATTTTTGGTGAATACAATGCTAAAAAATGGCACCAATATATCATAACAGCGTCAGTCATTCAAAAAGAAGCGGCTAATGAAAGCGAAATGCCTATAGTTGCAAGCGTTATTTATAATCGTATCAAAAAAGGTATGAAACTTCAAATGGATGGGACTTTAAACTATGGAATTTATTCTCATGCAAAAATCACTCCTCAAAGAATAAGACAAGATAATAGTTCCTATAATACTTATAAATTTGAAGGTTTGCCTAAAGAAGCAGTTTGCAATGTTTCTCTATCTGCAATTCGTGCTGCTATCTTTCCTGCAAAAACTGATTATTTATATTTTGTAAGAGATAAAGCCACAGGAGCGCATATTTTTAGCACCAATCTTAACGATCACAACAAGGCTATTAATTTGCAAAAAACAAATAATTGAAATTGTAAAAATTTATGCAAGTTGGAACAGTATTTGCTTGTTAATTTTTGAAATTATAAAAAGGATAAAAAATGATTAACCCATTCAAATCAAAAGAACTTATCACAAGTGCTTTAGCGGGTAGAAATTTAAGAAATCAACTCATCAATGCAAACCTTGCAAATGTTGACACTCCTTTTTATAAAGCAAGAGATATTGAATTTGAAACTGCTTTGGTAAATCGTGCAAATGAAATCTTTAAAAAAAATGACAATAAAGAATTGCAATTAGCAATAACCGAAGAAGGGCATCAAAAACCTTGGAAATTTCCAGATCCTAGCAAATCTACTATTTATCTAAGAGATGGACATTTAGCAAGAAATGATGCTAACACTGTAGATTTAGATGTTGAGACTACTGAGATGAGTAAAAATACAGTGATGATTACAGCTCTTGATGGGGTCTTAAGAAGACAAAGTAATATTTTTAGCTCTATACTTGATGCAAGTTCTAAATTAAGTTAAAGGTAAATTATGGCATACTTAAGTGATTTTGATATTAGCGGATATGGTTTAAGTGCTCAACGCTTTAGAATGAATGTTATTAGCTCCAATATAGCTAATGCAAATACAACAAGAACAGCTGAAGGCGGACCTTATAGAAGACGCGAAGTGATCTTTAAAGCAACAGATTTTGACAAGCTTTTAAATGAGCAAATCAATAAAGACAATAACTTTTTAAAATATGAAAATCCTTTAAATGATCCAAGCTCGCCTGAAGAGGCAAAGCCTGCTATACAAAGTGTTGTTGTAGATAAAGTCGTAAGAGATGATAAAGATTTTCGTATGAAATACGATCCTTCTCATCCTGATGCTAATGCACAAGGCTATGTAGCATATCCAAATGTAAATCCTGTCATCGAAATGGCAGATTTAATTGAAGCAACAAGAGCTTATCAAGCTAACGTTAGTGCTTTTACAAGCGCAAAGACTATAGCTCAAAGTGCGATTGATTTATTAAGAGGATAATAAAATATGAATAATATTAATGATTTAAGATTAAATAACAACATTTCAAATACAAACAAAAGCCAAAACTCTAGTGATAGAATCGGTGATGAATTTGCCAAAATGCTTAAAAATGAAATTGAAGATTTAGATAAAACTCAAAAAACTGCAGAAGCTGCGATGACGGATATTGCAACAGGACAAGTAAAAGATTTACACCAAGCAGCTATTGCTATTACAAAAGCTGAAAGCAGTATGAAATTTATGCTAGAAGTCCGAAATAAAGCTATCAGTGCTTATAAAGAAATCACAAGAACACAAATTTAACTTATATGCAAGAGCATAAGAAAAATCGCGTTTCAAAAGTCGCCTTTGCTTACTGCATGGCACTTTTTTTTATGATTATTTTTCTTAGCTCTACCTTTTTTCTCACTTCAAAACGCCATATCCCCAATACCGAAAAAGATCAATACTCTATTGCCTTGCGCGGAAACATCATCACTAAAGATAATTTTACTATCACAAGCTCGAGACAAATTTATCGCGCAGAAATTGATTTAAGAAGTATCAATAAAGATAAATTTGATTTATTTTTAAAACTTTTTCAAATATATAGTGGGATTAGCGATAGTGAAATTGCAGATATTAAAAAAAGAATCCAAAAACAAAAAAAACGATCCTATCATTTTATCCTTTCTCAAAATTTAGATTCTAAACAAGCAAGTTATCTTAAAGATCTTGCAAAAAAGCTTTATATACAAGGATTTTTTAAAGCATTTACCAATAACTTAGGAAAAGCCGAAACAAGGGGCTTGAGCATCATAGAACACGAAGAAGATAGAATTTATATGTCTAAAGATGCCTTAACTCCAGCCATAGGTTATACAAAAATGGTTTTAGATCCTCAAAGTGGAATTTTAAAAAATGTTGGAGTAAAAGGGCTTGAGAAATACTACGATGCTTGTCTAAATCCGCTCCAAAACGAGAAAATTCAAGGTTTAAAAGATATAGGTGGAAATATAATCTTAAATTTAAATTCATTACAGCAAAAAAAGATTGATGGTTGTCTTTTATATCTTAATATATCCTTAAAACTTCAAAAAAGCATTGAAAAAGCGATTGATGGAAGAAATGAAGATTTAAAAGCTAATGAAATCATAGTCGGAGTCATGGATAGTAAAACAGGTCAAATTTTAGCTCTTGCAAGCTCTAGACGTTATGATCCGCAAAATCGCGGCAAAGATTTATCTGTTTTAAATGCAAGCGCCATAGAGTATGGATACGAAGCAGGATCGGTTATCAAGCCTTTTATTTTTACAACTGCTCTAAGACTTGGCAAACTCAAGACAGATGAAGTGATTAATACCTATGGCGGAGCCTATAAACTGGGTCGTTTTACCATTAGAGATGATCATAAAATGGATCAAATGACTATGGAAGAGGTAATTAGGTATTCTTCTAATATAGGGATGATACAAATTGCCAAAAGATTGAGCAATCTTGAAATCATTGCTGGGCTTAAAATTTTTAAATTTGGTGAAAAGAGTGGGATTGATTTGCCTTACGAACAAAAAGGAGAAATTCCCAATTCCAAGCGTTTAAGAGATATAGAAAAGTCGGTATTAAGTTATGGATATGGTTTAAAAACAACCTTTATACAACTTCTTGCTGCCTATAATGTTTTTAATAACAATGGGGTTTATATAACTCCACATTTGGCTGAAAAATTCTATCAAGATGGACGCTTTGTAAGTCTTGAAGAGGATATCAAAAAAGAAGTTATCTTAACCCCGCAAGCAGCACAAACCATGCAAAAAATTCTTATTGATGTTATAGAAAAAGGTACAGGAAAAAAAGCCATCACTCAAGGCATAATCATAGGAGGCAAAACAGGAACCGCACGTATTGCAGAAAGACAAGGCTATACTTCTAATCGCTACAATGCTTCTTTTTTCGGTTTTGCTAATGATGCAAAACATAATTATACCATAGGAGTTTTAGTAAGAAATCCTACTAAACCTTATAGTTATTATGCTGCGCAAAGTGCTTTGCCTATGTTTAAAGATGTTGTAGATATTTTAATCAATGAGGATTTTTTAACCCCTGTCATTGTAGAAAATAACCAAACTCTTAATTAATATCATCCCAAAGCACCTTTTCTCTTGCAAAAATGATTTCAACAGCATCTATGAGATCTTTAGCGATCTTAGCGATAAAACTTGTATCATTGATTATGGATATACCTTCTGCGGTAGTGATTTTTCTAACCAAAATAAGATGTTCGACATTATTAAGAGTTAAACCATCAATTTCTTTTAAAATTTCCTTACCTTTTTGAAGATTTTTAATAATTAAATACATTTTTTCATCATCAACAGCCCTAAGCTCTTGAATACTTCTTAATAATTCTCCTAAATTAGATCTTATTTTATTGTATTCTAAGGCCAAATCTTTATTGTTGCAATTAGAGTATTTTTTGATATTTTCTTGAACTAATTTTAAATTTTTAGTTGCCTCTGTAAGATTTTTAGCAGCGATTTTAAAAGTAAAAATTCTATGATTTTTAAGCTCATCATCTATATGAATTTGTGCTTTGGTTGAAAAATCGATGATCGCTTCAAAAAGCACTTTGATTCTAGTTTGATACAAATAATCCAAATCCACATTTCTGCTGAACCATTTTTTATTTTGTAAAATTTCTTCAAAACTTTTATTGCTTTGTATATCCTTGCGACTTAAACCTATAGCATGAGCGATAATCGCATACGCATTATCATAAAGATGCTCGCTTTCTTTTCGCAAGGCTTCGATAGCTGTATCGCTAAATTTCAATAAATTAGAATCAAGATATAAAGGTCGATCCTTGTTTTTATCCTTAGACGCTTTAACGCTCTTGTTTAAAAAATTTACCAATTGCGGGATAAACAATACAAAAACAAATATTCCTAAAAGATTAAACAAGGTATGAAATAAAGCCATTTTCAAAGCTAAATTTTCTATATTCAAAATTCCTGCTATCCCATTTAAAAAATCAATAAAATAAGGAAAAATAGCTATGATTATAATTGCAATAGTAAAATTAAAAATACAATTTGCAAAAGCAAGCTTCTTACCTTCGACATTAGTGCTTAAAGAAGCTAGCACAGCTGTTACCACACCTCCTACGCTAGTACCTAAAGTCGCTGCTAAAGAATTTTCAAAACTGATTTGTCCTGCCAATAAGGCTGCGACTATGATGGCTATTGTCGCTGTGCTTGATTGAATAATACCTGTAAGCAAAGCCCCAAGTCCTACAAAAATCAGCACTCCCTTAAAACCTGTAAAATCAAAATAAGACAAATCTATAGCATCTTGAAATTCATTAAAACCATTTTTTATATAATCCACTCCCAAAAAGAAAAAACCTATACCTATAAAAATATTCCCAAAACTTTTTATAATATTGTCTTTTTGAAAGAAAAATAAAACTCCAATCACAAGCAAGGGTATAGCCAAGATAGAAATATTAACCCTTGTAAGCCAAACAATCAGCCAAGAACTCGCAGTATTTCCTAAATTTGCACCAAAAATAATCCCCACACCAGCGGTCAAAGATATAAGTCCTGCACTTAAAAAAGAAAGGGAAATAATTGAAACTAAAGTCGAAGATTGCATGATAAGAGTACTAATAGCACCAAAAAGTATGCTTTTAAATTTCGTATTTGTTGAGCGAGCAAGGATTCTTTCAAGTAAACCGCCACTAAAAGATTTAAACCCTAAACTTAAATTTGTCATTCCTATAAGTAAGATTGCAACTCCAGCTAATAAGTTGGCAAATTCACTAAAGCGAATTAAAGCAAAGATCAAAATCAAGGTAAAAATACCCCAAAAACTTATCTTGAGATATTTTAAAAAGTTTTTGTCTTCTTGCACCCTATCCTCTAAGCTTTTCAAATTCACTCATTAAATTTTCTCTTAAATTTTCAGCCTCTTCTTCGCCATTTTCCAAATACTCGAGCAATAAATTTTCAAGCTCTTTTAAAAAATCAAAAAGCTCATTTTGCCATACACTATCACTTTTATTACTTAAATTCATTGTTTGTATAAAGGTAAGCTCTCTGCTTAAATCCCCTAATTTTTCCAATAATTCATCTTTTCTATCTTGATCTTTTAAGGCAAAACTATTATTTTGAATTCTATCCTTAAATTCTCTAATTCTTTCATCAATAATATCACAAAATTTAGGATAAATATCTGATTTTATAGGCTCAAGCAGTGCTTTTTCATCTATATTTAAAGTAAGTTTTTTAAGTGCAAAATAAAGAAGTAAAAAAGATAATGCTGCTATTAACAAATAAAGTCCTATCATATCAAACCTTTTAATGCCAACATCCCACCATCTAAATTTACACTTTCTAAGCCAAGTTCATTTTTAATAAAATTGGCAGCCATCATACTTCTATGACCTCCACGACAAATAAAAGCAAGTTTTTTATTTTTATCCCTTCTTGTTTGAAATTCTTCTAAAAAATTAGCATTTAAAAGTCCGTGATTATCATATAAAGCTACACATTCAGCATGGGGTAAAACACCCTCTTCCCATTCAGCTGGAGTGCGAACATCAAAAATTTGATATTCGCTTAAATCCTGCTTCATCCAAACACTTGCTGGGAGATTTGTAATCATGAGAAAGCCTTAGTAATGATTTTTGTAAGACTTGCATTAAATTCAGCCGGATTATCCACGCCCATACCTTCGCTAAGTTTTGCCATGTTTAAAACCAAAGTTGCTATATCAGCACTAAAAGTTTCATTATTTTTAAGGCCTGTAAAAATTGCGTGCTTTGGATTGATTTCCAAAATAGGTTTAAAGTTTTGCTCTTGTCCCATTTGTTTTAAAAGCTGCTGCATTGCAAAATCAGGTTTATTTTTATCATAAACAATACAACTTGGACTATCTTTTAAACGACTTGTCAGTCTCACATCTTCAACTTGATCTTTTAAAAGCTCTTTAAATTTAGCCACCAATGGAGCAAATTCATTTTTTTCTTCATTACTTAATTCATTTTTATCTTCAACTTGGTTAATAGCTACAAATTTCAAGCCCTCATATTCTCCAAGCATAGGAGTAACCAAAGAATCGATCTCATCATCCATGAGTAATACTTCTATATTTTTTTGCTTATATTCTTCAAGCAAAGGTGAATTTCTAAGCAAGCTTTCATTGCTTCCAGTGATATAAAAAATTTCTTTTTGTTCGCCTTGTATATCGTTTTTGTATTCTTCTAAAGAGCGCAAGCTTTCGCCTTTGGTGCTTTTATAAAGCATGAGTTTTAAAAGACTGTCTTTTTCGCCACCAAAACCATAAAGTCCTTCTTTTAATACCTTGCCAAAATTCTTAAAAAAGCTTAAATATTTTTCTTTATCTTTATTTTTAAGTTTTTCAAGCTCGCTAAGTATTTTTTTAACACTGGCTTCTTTTACACCTTTTAAAATTTGATTTTCTTGTAAAATTTCACGGCTTACATTAAGTGGTAAATCCTCTACATCGATGATCCCGCGTACAAAACGCAAATAAGTCGGTAAAAGCTCTTTATCGTCATCACTGATAAATACACGCTTTACATAAAGTTTTAAACCGCTTTGATAATCCACACGATAAAGATCAAAAGGTGCATTTTGCGGGATAAAAAATAAAGAATTGTATTCTAATTTTCCTTCGCTTTTGGTGTGAAGATAAAGCAAGGGTTTGTTAGAATCGTGAAAATTTTGCTCATAAAATCTTTCATAATCCTCTGCTTTAAGGCTTGATTTTTGCATTCTCCATAGAGCATTAGCTTTGTTAATCTGAGAAATTTTAAGCTCGGTTTTTCCTTCTTCCTCGCCCTCTTTAGCAGGGATAAATTCTTCTTTTTCCATAAAAATTGGAAATTGAATATGATTTGAATATTTTTCTATAATACTTTCAATTTTATAAGAATTTGCAAATTCATCATCTTTTAAATATAAAGTGATACTTGTCCCTTGCTCTTCTTTAGTCGCATCTTCAATCTCATAGCCATTTGCATCAGAAATCCAAAGATAGGCTTTATCATCTAAAGCTTTTTTGCTTAAAACTTCGATTTTGCTAGCTACCATAAATGCAGAATAAAAACCTACGCCAAATTGTCCTATAAGTTGAGAATCTTTTTTTGCATCACCACTTAAATTCTCTAAAAAGCTTTTTGTACCACTTTTTGCTATGGTTCCAAGATTGTTAATAAGGTCATCTTTATCCATACCTATACCATTATCACTAATAGTAAGGGTTTTTTTATCTTTATCGATTTTAATATCTATTCTAGGTTCAAATTTTAAACTTTTATATTTATCATCACTCACGCTTAAAAAATTAAGTTTATCTAAAGCATCACTTGAATTTGATACAAGTTCTCTTAAAAATATTTCCTTGTTTGAGTATAAGGAATGAATCATCAATTGTAAAAGTTGATTTACTTCAGTTTGAAACTGCATTTTTTCTCCTTTATAAATTTTGAAACAGATATTTTAGCAAAAAATACAAATTCTAAGGTAAATTTCAAGAGCTTACTTAAAAATTATAAAACCAAGCCAAACTGCTATGAGACAAAGAATTATATTGAATAAAATATTTAAAGAAAAATTAAAATAATTTCCACTTTGTAAAAGCAGTAAATTTTCATAAGAAAAAGTAGAAAAAGTCGTAAAAGCCCCTAAAAATCCTGTACTTACAAAGCTTTTAATGGCAGGAGATAAACCCTTATGATGCGCATAAGAAAATAAAAGTCCCATCATAAAAGATCCTAAGATATTAACAAAAAGAGTACCAAAGCTTATAGAATGAGGTAAAATTTTATTTATCAAATTGATAGAAAGCATTCTTAAAACTGCCCCTATAAAACCCCCAAAACCCACAACTAAAATAGTATTTAGCAAAGCTTAGCTCTTTCTTGATCTAGCAATTCTTGCATTTTTTTTCTAGTATTTTCAAGCCATTTATCATCACTCGTATCCACTAAATCCATGCAGATGATTTTCAACACTCCAGAACTAGCACTAAAACTTTTAGTATCTAAAATTTTCGCAGAATCGACAATTAAAATAGGCTGCACCTTTAAGTCAAGCTTATCGCTTAAAACTTTAGCACCACTTTGAAATTTAAGCAATTTTTCGTTTCTAGAACGCGTTCCCTCAGGAAAAATTGCCAAAACTCTATCTTCACTCAGTCTTTGCTTAGCTTCTTTTAAAACACGCACCAAATCGCGTGGATTTTTTCTATCTATACAAAGAAGCTTGGGTTTTTTAATGGCGATTTTAAAAAGAGGAATTTCACCCAATTCTTTTTTAGCAATCCAGCATAAATTTTTAGGATACAAATCCTCTAAAGCTATAATGTCTAAAGTGCTTTGATGATTCATTAAAATCATATTTGCACTAAGATTAAATTCTCCTATGACTTCATATTTGCAAAAAAGAATATTTTTTTGAAATCTAGCCCAAGATTTTCGAAGTTTCCAAAGAGTATCTTGGGACTTTATAAAACAAAAGCATAACACAACAAAAGCTACGCTTATAATAAAAAATAACCAAAAATATAAAGCTTTAATTTTTTTGTAAATCACTACTTTCAACCCATCCTATCCTACCATCTTGAAAAAGCACTTTGACGTAATGAAGTCTTTTACCTAACACCTCAACCTTTTCGTTAGAATTTGCTGTATAAAAATAAGTTGATGACTCAGTTGGTAAAATTTTAGCTCTAGAACCCGCTTTTAAAATTGCATTTTCTGTGTTAGTATCTACAAGAAAACCAAGTATAAAACATAAAAGCGCTCCTGCTAAAATAAAATAATTTTTCTTCCAAACAAACCATAATGCCAAAATAAAAGTTAAAGCCCAAAGAGCATATTGTTTATAAATATTAAAATCCCTATTTGTAGGATTTAAATCGCTTTGAGTGCTTACCTCATCATCGCTGATTTTAAGCTTAAAGCTCATATTTTCCATTTTTTTAGTGTCTTTGTTAAAATAAGAAAATTCAAAATCTGTTTTAGTCGATGGAAAAATAGCATAATAAAAAGCATTAGAAGAATTAAAATCACCCTTTAAATTTTCAATACCCTGTTTCTCGACTCCATTTACAAAAAAACTCTTAAGATTTGTATTTGTAGCACTTAATTCAATCATTGTAATAATATTTGAATCATCAAAATAACTGGTTTTAATTTTTTTAACTTCCAAAGAACTTGCCACAAGATGTGAAAAGTTTTTATTATTGGGCGTATTTTCAAACTGGATAGTACCTATACTAATACTAGCACTTTGAAAAACTTTTCCATTTCTTAAAAGACTGACTGAAATCTGTTCCAAATTTGCATTTGAAGTTTTAGCCTCAAACCACAAAACAGCCCTATAATCGCCTTTAATGTACTCCCATTTTAAATCAGGATTTAAAAAAACCAAGTCCTTGCTTTTTTGCAAAGTGATATTAAAATCAAAATTTGTATCTTCTGTAGTTTTGGCATGAAGGATTATGGGAAACGCCTCTCCAACATATACTTTGCTAAGATAATCATCAGTAGTAAGAACTAAAGAGCTTTGGGGTATAAAAGGATCATATATATTACTATCAAAATCGGAATTTTCATCACTTGGAGCGATATTTTGATAAATTTGCTGCTCCTCTTTTGGAAGTTTTTGTAGTTCTTTTTGCATATTTTCATCTTGACCATCAAAAACAGAAATTTCACTTCGAGCAAAAAGACTAAAACAAACAAAAACTAGAAAAAGTATTATTCTCACATAAAGCCTTCAAGCATTCTTAAGCCTATATCATTACCTAAAATTTTATCGCAAGCACGCTCTGGATGAGGCATAAGACCAAAAATTTTTTTATTTTCATCACAAATTCCTGCGATATCTAACACAGAGCCATTAGGATTTGGTTCATATTTTAAAAGGATTAAATCCTTATCTTGCATTTTTTTCAAAGTAGCTTCATCTGCATAATAATTTCCTTCGCCATGAGCAATAGGAAGATTGATGATTTCATCTTTCTTAAAATTTTTTAAGAAAACATTATTATTCGAAACAACTCTTAAATTTTGATTTTTTGAAATAAAGCTTAAATTATTATTATGCTTCATGGCACCTTCTAAAAGTCCGCTTTCAAGCAAAATTTGAAAACCATTGCAAATTCCTAAAATATATCCACCTCTTTTCGCATGTGCAATAACGCCTTGCATAGCAGGAGCAATTTTAGCAATTGCTGCACATCTTAAATAATCTCCATAAGAAAATCCTCCAGGTAAAACCACTAAGTCTGCATTAATTTCTTTTTCTTCGTGCCAAACGACTTGCGCTTTTACGCCGATTTTTTCAAAAGCATATTGGGTATCAAATTCGCAGTTTGTTCCAGGAAATCTAATAATAGCAACTTTCATCATTTCTCACTTACAATAAGCTCATAATCTTCGATTACGCTATTTACCAAAAGCTCTTCACACATACTTTTTACGCGCTCTTTTGCTTTTTGTTCATTACTCTCATCTAAATCAAGTATAATTTGTTTAGCTACTCTTGCTTCTTTTACTTCGTTAAAATTTAAAGAATGTAAAGCCTTTTCTATAGCTTTTCCTTGGGGATCTAAAACACCATTTTTTAAAAAAACATTGACAACTATTTTCATTATATTCCTTAGTTTAGAATTCTTTTTAAAACCTCTTCATAGGCCATTTTAACATTTCCTAAATCTTGACGAAATCTGTCTTTATCTAGCTTTTCATTGCTAAATTTATCCCAAAATCTACAGCTATCAGGACTGATTTCATCTGCTAAAACGAGCTCGTTATCTTTAGTTAAACCCAGCTCAATTTTAAAATCAATAAGTCTTAAATTTTTAGCATCAAAAAAAGGACTTAAGATCGCATTAATCTTTTTAGCCATTTCTTTAATTTCTTTAATCTGTGCCTCATTTTGTACTAAATTTAAAATCAAACAATGCTCATCATTAATAAAAGGATCTCCTAGCTCATCATTTTTAAGACAAAATTCCACCAAAACAAAAGGTAAAACCGTGCCATCTTTAATACCCAATCTTTTTGTAAGCGATCCTGTTGCAACATTGCGTACTATAACCTCAATAGGTATAATTTTACATTTTTTTATCACTTGCTCATTGTCGTTAATGGTTTCAACCAAATGGGTTTTTATGCCATTTTTTTCAAGTAAATGAAAAAGCTCGGTGCTGATTTTGCAATTTAATGCGCCCTTTCCGCTTTCGCTCCCCCTTTTTTCGGCATTAAAAGCTGTTAAATCATCTTTAAATTCACTTATAAGAAAATTTTCATCTTCGGTAGCATAGAGTTTTTTACCCTTACCTTCATAAAGTAATTCTTTTTTTTTCATAATTATTGTCCTTGTTTAATATTTAAGATTTTGATAGTATCTATGGCAGATTTTAACTGCGCATCATCATTAATTTGCTTTTGAGTAATAATATTCTTATCATTTTTTTGTTCTTTCTTGTCTTCTTTTTTCTCATTTTTATCAAGTTTTTCTAGCTCACTCTCTAAATGCTGCTTTAAATCGCTTTCTTTGATATTGAAACTATCTTCTTGAGTATTGACTTTTCCTGGAAACACTTCAATATCGGGTTTTACACCCACTGCTTGAATAGTGCGTCCACTTGGCAAATAATATCTTGCAATAGTAAGTCTTAAAGCTTCAGTTTCATTAATCGGAATAATTTGCTGAACACTGCCTTTTCCAAAAGTATTTTCTCCTACAATTATAGCTCGCTTAAGATCTTGCAAAGCCCCACTAACAATCTCACTAGCACTCGCACTTCCCCCATTTACAAGCACCACTAAAGAACTATCAGAAATTTTATTTTTTGGATTTGCTTTATACTCTTGATTTTCACTTGTAACGCGTCCTTTTTGAGAAACAATCACTCCTTTATCTACGAACAAATTAACAAGTCCAGTGGCTTGATTTAAAAGGCCGCCAGGATTATTTCTTAAATCCAAAATTACACCCTTTACATCAGGATGTTTTTTAAGCTCTTTGCTTGTCATATCTACAACATTTTTATCAAAATTTGTAACTCTTAAATAAAGTATATTTTCATTTTCAATAAGCTTTGCATAAACACTTTCTACTTTGATAATATCACGCGTTAAAGCAACATCAAAAGGCTTAGTCGCTCCTTTTCTAAATATAGTAAGAGTGATTTGTGTCTTTGGTTTTCCACGCATTTTATCTACTGCATCATTTAAGTTGATTCCCAAAGTAGCTTCATCATTGATTTTTAATATAATATCACCTGATTTAATCCCTGCTTTATCCGCTGGAGTTCCTTCTATAGGAGAGATAACAGTCAAGGCACCATCTTTCATACCTACAGTGATCCCAAGCCCACCAAATTCACCACTTGTTTGAATTTTCATATCGTTAAAATCTTTTTCATTTAAAAAAGAGGAATGTGCATCAAGATTACTCAGAAGCCCAGAAAGTGACTTATCAATCAAATCTGTAATATTTTCATCATCTACATAATACTGCTCGACTATAGCTAAAGTTTTAGTCAGTTTATCCAAAGACTCTAAGCGTTGTTGCATTAAATCAGATTGATTCTTTGGTTTTGCTTGTAGGTTGCTTGCTAAAAAAACACAAAGAGCCAAAGAGCCTGTAAAGCCTGTAATAGCGGCTAGAAATCTTTTACTACTCAAAATGAACTCCAAAATTAAATATTTTAAGCCCAAATTTTAATAACTTTTGCTTAAAAATTCGTAAATAATACTAAATTTGTTATAAGTTTAATGGATTTAAAAAAATTAATGCTAAAATATTTTATATTTTTTAATTTTAAAGCAAGAAAGAATATATAATGAAACACACTCATACACATTCTCCAAAACATATCAAAGCCATAAGTAATCGCCTAAGTCGTACCATAGGACATTTAGAAGCTATTAAAAAAATGGTTGAAAGAGATGAGGATTGTAGTGATATTCTTATCCAGCTTGCTGCGGTCAAAGCAGCGGTTAACAATACCGCCAAAGCCATACTTAAAGAACATTTAGCCCATTGTATGTATCATGCAGTGATGGAAAAAGATACGCAAAGCATAGAAGATTTAAACAAAGCTATTGATATGTTTGTCAAGTAGCCTTTTTTTAATACTCTAAATTGAATACTTTCAAATAAATACTTAATTTTATTGCAAAAATATTATAAAATAACTTGACATTATTTGACTAAAGTTATATAATGCTGTATATATAAAACTTGAAAAGGATATACAATGGCAAATATACAAGAATTTTTAACCGACAATATGCTTTCAAATCTTGAAAGTGCGGCATCTTTAGCAATTCATTCTAAAAATAATGAAGTTGTCCCTTTGCATCTTTTATGGGCTTTAATTGTAGACAGTTCAAGTATTTTAAATCAAATTTGTAATAAATTTAATATTTCAAAAGAAGCTTTAGAGCTTGAAATCAAAAGCAAAATTTCAAATCTTGCAACAAGCTCTAATGTAAATCGTGAAAATATGCGTTTTTCTAATGAATTTATCAATTCTTTAGAAAGTGCTAAAGGACTCATGAGTGCCAATGGTGATAACTATTTAAGCGTAGATACTTGGCTTATAAGCGAAAGTGAAAAAAACCCTATTAGAGAAATTTTAGCTAAATTTATAGATATTAAAGAATTTCAAAAAGAACTCCAAAATCTAAGAGCGGGACGCAAAATCGAAAGCAAAACAAGTGATGAAACCTTAGACAGCTTAAATAAATTTGGTATAGATTTAACCGCAAAAGCAAGTGAAGGAAAGCTTGATCCTGTTATAGGCAGAGAAGAAGAAATCGAACGCTTGATGCAAATTCTTATACGCAAAACGAAAAACAATCCTATACTTTTAGGTGAACCAGGAGTAGGAAAAACAGCAATCGTAGAAGCTTTAGCACAAAGAATTATCAAAAAAGATGTACCAAAATCTTTACAAAATAAAAAAGTCATAGCACTTGATATGAGTGCATTGATCGCAGGGGCAAAATATCGTGGAGAATTTGAAGATAGATTAAAAGCGGTGGTAAATGAGGTTATTAAAAGTGAAAATATCATACTTTTTATCGATGAAATTCACACCATAGTAGGCGCAGGAGCAAGCGAAGGAAGTATGGATGCGGCAAATATTTTAAAGCCAGCACTTGCAAGAGGCGAACTACACACCATAGGAGCAACCACTCTTAAAGAATATCGCAAATACTTTGAAAAAGATGCAGCCTTACAACGCCGTTTTCAACCCGTAAATGTAGGTGAGCCTAGCGTAAATGAAGCTTTAGCAATGCTAAGAGGTATTAAAGAAAAACTTGAAATTCATCACAATGTCACCATAAATGATAGCGCTTTAGTAGCGGCAGCTAAGCTTTCAAAACGCTACATAGCCGATCGTTTTTTACCCGATAAAGCAATTGATTTAATCGATGAAGCTGCGGCTGAACTTAAAATGCAAATTGAAAGCGAACCAAGCTCTTTAAGAAAAGTACGCAAAGACATAGAAACCTTAGAAGTAGAAAATGAAGCTTTAAAAATGGAAAATGATGAAAAAAATCAAAAAAGACTAGATGAAATTTCCAAGGAGCTAGCAAATTTAAAAGAAAAACAAAGTGCCTTAAACTCTCAATTTGAAAATGAAAAAGCAGTCTTTGATAGCATAAGTGCAAAGAAAAAAGAAATTGATAGTCTAAAAAATGAAGCCGTTTTTGCGAAAAACAAGGGTGAATTCCAAAAAGCTGCAGAATTAGAATATGGCAAAATTCCAGAATGCGAAAAAGAAGTGGCAAATTTGGAAGAAAAATGGAAAAAAATGAGCGAAAATGGAGTCTTGCTTAAAAATCAAGTTGATGAAGATTTGGTTGCTGGAATTTTAAGTAAATGGACAGGGATTAGCGTGCAAAAAATGCTGACTTCAGAAAAACAAAAATTTTTGGAAGTAGAAAAACACCTAAAAGAAAGCGTAATTGGACAAGATAAAGCTCTAAGCGCTTTAGCAAGAGCTATCAAACGCAATAAAGCAGGATTAAATGCAGACAACAAACCTATAGGAAGCTTTTTATTTTTAGGACCTACAGGAGTAGGAAAAACACAATCTGCTAAGGCTTTGGCGAAATTTTTATTTGATGATGAAAAAGCAATGATTCGCTTTGATATGAGTGAATTTATGGAAAAACATAGTGTTTCAAGACTCTTAGGAGCACCTCCTGGCTATATAGGACATGAAGAGGGTGGCGAGCTCACTGAAGCGGTGCGTAGAAAGCCTTATAGTGTGCTTTTATTTGATGAAGTCGAAAAAGCTCATAAAGATGTATTTAATGTGCTTTTAGGAATTTTAGATGATGGTAGAGCAACCGATAGCAAAGGTGTAACCGTGGATTTTAAAAATACCATTATCATTTTAACTTCAAATATCGCCTCAAGTGCTATCATGAATTTAAATGGAAAAGAACAAGAAGATGCGGTAAAAAATGAGTTAAAAAATTTCTTCAAGCCTGAATTTTTAAATCGCTTAGACGATATCATCACCTTTAATCCACTTGGAAAAGATGAGGCATATGAAATAGTTAAGCTTTTATTTAAAGACTTGCAAAAAAGTTTGGAAAATAAAGGCATAAAAGCAAGTCTTAGTGAAAATGCTGCACTTTTAATCGCTAAGGACGGATTTGATCCTGACTTTGGTGCTAGACCTTTAAGAAGGGCTATTTATGATTTAATCGAAGACAAACTAAGCGATATGATACTTGCAGATAAGCTTGATGAAAACGATGAGATCATCATCGATGCAAAAAATGATGAGATTGTTATCGAAAAAGTTTAACTCTTTTTAGAAGAAATAGATTTTTCTATTTCTTCGCATACTTTTTAAAATAAAATCTCACTTTCGTTAAATTTCATATTTGCTCTTGGTAGAGGCGATTTGATAGTATAATAAGCATTTTTCCCCTTGTAACTTCCTCTATATACCCCATTTGGAATACTGAATTTTCTTGTAGTATCAGGAAATTTCTCTAAGTATTTGTTTAAAAATTCTCTAAATACAGGAGCAGAGGTCCTAGCCCCACCCTCTGTATAACGCATAGGCTTATTATTGTCATTTCCATACCAAATCAAAGCTTCAATCTCAGGCGTTAAGCCACAAAACCAAGCATCGATATTTTTGTTTGTAGTTCCCGTTTTTCCTGCTATTTCTATACCTTCAACCCTTGCATTGCGCCCTGTGCCATGCTCTACAACATTTCTCATCATATCTAAAACCAAAAAGCTTTGTGCTTCATCGCTCACTCTGTATTCATTTGAGTTAAATTCCATAATAATTTGATCATTTCTATCTTGCACTTGCCTAATAATTTGTGGCTCTTTTATAACTCCGTAATTTCCAAACATAGTATAAAATTTAGAATACTCCAAAGGAGAAATTCCAAAACTTCCTAAAACAATCGATAAATTAGCCGGAATATCTCTAAAGCCAAATTCTACAAGTTTTGAATGAAGTACATCTAGTCCCATATTGAGTGCGAGATTGATAGTAGCTAGATTTCTTGAGCGTGTTAAGGCTTCTTTTAGGGTAATCAAGCCAAGGAATTTACCTCCATCGTTTTTGGGTTTCCAGTCTTTATTATCCCCTGCCCCACCTTCAAAAATTCTAGAAATATCCGCAATCTCACTCACAGGCGAATAACCAAGATTAATAGCTGCTTGATATACAAAAGGCTTAAAGGAACTACCCGGTTGTCGCGTGCTTTGAGTGGCTCGGTTGTAATTGCTTTTTTCATAATCAACCCCTCCTACCAAAGCTAAAACATCTCCGCTTTGATGATTAACAACCACCATAGCTCCATTTAGCGTGCTTAAGTTTGCATCTTTATCGCGTTTTACTATTTCATCATAACCAAATTTTAAGGCGTTTTGAGCCATTTCTTGTACATCTAAATCTATATTTAAAGTGATTTTATAGCCACCTGTTTTAAGATCTTTAATGCTAGGACTTAATTGCTTAATCACCTCATCTACGACATAAGGAGCTGCATTTTGCGTTAAAGTATCATCATAAATTTGAGGAATTTCTTTCATAGCCTCATCGTATTCTGCTTTAGAAATCCAACCTAATGTATACATTCTTGCTACAACATTATTTGCTCTTGCGATAGAAAGATCTAAATGTTTTGTAGGATCATAACTGCTTGGTGCTTTTGGCATACCCACAAGCATAGCAATCTCTTTAAGACTTAACTCGTTTAGATTCTTATGAAAATATCCTTGCGCAGCTGTTTTAACCCCATAATACCCATGCCCAAAAAAGATATAATTTAAATATCTTTCCAAAATTTGCTCTTTGCTTAAAATCGTTTCCATTTTGTAGGCGAGCAAGGCTTCACGAATTTTACGAGTGATGGTTCTTTCAGGAGTTAATTCTGTGTTTTTGATAAATTGCTGGGTAAGCGTTGAAGCTCCTTCCATGGTTTTTCCACCACTTTTTATAATTTTAACAACAGCTCTAAAAATAGCATCAATATTCACCCCATCATGCTCAAAAAAGCTAGTATCTTCTATAGCTACAAGAGCTTCTATAAGGCGTGGAGGTAATTCTTCATAATTTGCATAAAAACGATGTTGTTCGAAGATATTAGCTACTAATTTTCCATTTCTATCGTAAATTTGCGTTGTAAGTGGAGGTTTGTATTCTTTAAAAGTATATCCTTGTGTATCTGCATTTGTAAAAAGATAAGCTACATAAACAAATACAGCGATGAAACACACCACAAAAAATGAAAATATATATTTTAAAATTTTCATAAATAAGCCTTTAAATTTTGAGTATCAAGCCCTAAAGCAGTATTTAAATTTCCTTCTTGTTTGATAATATAGTTTTTATGAAAACCCTCACACATAATCGCTCCTGCCTTGCCCTTATAAAGTCCATTTTCTACATAATCTTTCAAATCATGAGGGTCAAATTTTGAAAAATAAAGCGTTGTTTTTGAAAGAGAGAAAACTCTTTTTTTTAAATTCTTTAACAAAAAAGCACTTAAAATACTAGCACATTTTCCATCTTGTAAATCAAGCATTTCATAAGCTTCTTCTTTGGTATTTGCCTTAGTAAGAATTTTATCTCCTATGCAAACTATGCTGTCTGCAAAGAGTAAAGTTTTATCTTTAAATTTTTCTTCATAAGTTGTGCAAAATTGTCTTTCTTTTTCTAGGACAATTTTTTGCACATAAACACTAGGCTTTAAATTTTTGTCTAAATTTTCATCATAGTCAAAGCTTATTTGTTGAAATTCAATCTTTGCCTCTTTGAGTAAATTCGATCTAGAAACAGAACTTGAAGCAAGAATTAACATTGCTTAAAGTCCTTTTTGGATCAAATCTAAAGCCTGTTTTAAAGCTTCATCTATCTTGCTTATATCTTTACCACCTGCCGTAGCAAAATCATCTCTTCCGCCGCCATTGCCACCTAAAATTTGAGCAATATTTTTAACCAAATTTCCAGCTTTTAAAGGACAATTTTTCACACCCGCTGCAAGGGTTATCTTATCATCTTTTGCTTGTATTAGCAAAATAGCAGCTTTTTCGAATTTGTTTTTAAATTCATCAATCATAGTTTTTATATCACCACTTTCTACGCATTCAACGCAAATTTGAACTCCGTTGATATTGCTTGAGTTAAGCTGTGATTTATTGGAATTTTTAAGCTCATTTTTTAATTTTAGAATTTCATTTTTAAGTTTTTTTACCCCAAGACTTAAATCATTGCTTTTAAGCTCTTCTTTAAGATTTAAATTTTCATTCATAAAAGTCTTGCAAAATTCTAAAGCTGCTCTTGAAACAACCGCTTCTATACGCCTTACACCTGCACTTACACCACTTTCTTTAACTATGTAAAAACTTCCTATTTGAGCTGTATTTTTTACATGAGTTCCTCCGCAAAGCTCTTTACTTTCACCTAAGGTTAAAACGCGTACATTGCCTTGATATTTTTCATTAAACAAAGCAATGGCTCCACTTTTTTTAGCATCTTCTAAAGGCATATTCTCTAAGATTGCTTCGCTTGAGTTAATGATCATTTCATTGACTCTTTTTTCAATACTTTCTAATTCTTCCTTGCTTAAAGCTTTGTGATGAGTAAAATCAAATCTTAATTTATTGCTTTCAACCAAAGAACCTGCTTGACTGATATGAGAGCCCAAAATTTCTCTTAAAGCGTGGTGCAAAAGATGAGTAGCTGAATGATGGCGTGCAGTTTGTTCTCTTTTATCGGTATCAATTTTTGCTATGATCTTATCATTAAGCTTGATTTCTTCATTAGCTTTTACAAGACTAAGATTGAGATTGAAAAACTTTTGAGTATCTAGCACTTCGCTAGTTCCTATATATCCTGTATCAGCAATTTGCCCCCCACTTGTTGCATAAAAAGGAGTATTATCAAGCATAACCCAGCCTAAACCTTTAAGACTTGAAACTTCTTTAAAATCTTCATCTAAAAGAGCTAAAACGGTGGCTTGACATTCTGTTTTTTCATAACCCACAAAGCAATTTTCTCCAAATTTTTCAAGTAAATTTTTAAAATCTCCACTTGCTACCTTATCGCCGCTTCCTTTCCAAGAAGCTTTTGCACGATTTTTTTGTTCATTCATCAATTCTTCAAATTTAGCCTCATCTACCACAAGATTTTTTTCTCTTAACATATCTTGCGTTAAATCAAGTGGAAAACCATAAGTATCATAAAGTTTAAATGCAACCTCTCCGCTAAAAACTTCTTTGGTGTTTTTAAGCTCTTCATTAAAAATTTCAATACCGTTTTCTATAGTGCTTAAAAATCTCTCTTCTTCTAAGCGGATTTGCTCTTTTACAAAATCTTTCTTTTCATTAAGGTAGGTATAATGATCACCCATAAGCTTGCAAACCACATCAACTAAATTATACATAAAAGGTTTTTTAAGCCCCAATAAATACCCATGTCTTAAAGCACGGCGTAAAATACGGCGTAAAACATAGCCCCTACCTTCTTTATCAAAACTCGTTCCTTGAGCAAGCAAAAATACACTCGATCTTATATGATCAGCTATGACTCTAAAGCTAGCTCCACTTTCATAAACATAAGTTTTTCCGCAAAGTTTTGCAATTTCATTGATAATAGGCATAAAAAGCGAGCTGTCAAAATTGCTAAATTTACCCTCTTTGATAGCCGTAACCCTCTCAAGCCCCATTCCTGTATCAATACTTGGTTTTGGCAAAGGTGTAAGTTTACCATCAGCACTTCTTTCATACTGCATGAAAACAAGGTTCCAAATTTCTAAGAACCTATCTCCATCTCCACCCATATAATCTTCTTCACCATTAAAATACTCTTCGCCTTGATCATAAAAAATCTCACTACAAGGACCACAAGGACCTGTATCGCCCATTTGCCAAAAATTATCCTTATCGCCAAATCTATAAATTCTTTCTTTTTGAATATGTTTTTGCCACAATTCAAACGCTTCATCATCGCTTTCATGCACGGTTACATAAAGTCTATCTTTAGGAAGTTTTAATACTTCAGTTACAAATTCCCAAGCATAAGCGATAGCTTGTTCTTTAAAATAATCCCCAAAACTGAAATTTCCTAACATTTCAAAAAAAGTATGATGGCGAGCGGTATAGCCTACATTATCTAAATCATTGTGCTTTCCCCCTGCTCTTATACAAGTTTGGCAACTTGTTTTGCGTGGTGGGTTTGGACGAGGCACTTCTCCTATAAATATACTTTTAAAAGGCACCATTCCTGCATTTGTAAAAAGCAAAGTTGCATCATCAGGAACTAAAGGACTTGAAGGGGTGATTTCATGACCCTTAGACTTAAAAAAATTTAAATATTCACTTCTAACATCCATAAGATTTTCCTAAGAAATTTTTATAAAAGCATATCATACCAAAATTACTTTAAATTAAGTAAAACTAAAATACAATAAGCCTTTTTAATTAATTTCTTTAATTTTCAAGGTTTTTTATGAATTTTATCAATCTTCAAGCTCAATATCTTAAATATAAAGAAGAAATCGATTCTGAAATCGCAAGTGTTTTATCAAGCTCCTCTTTTATAGGGGGTGCAAAATTAAATGAATTTGAAACAAATTTAGCCCAATACACTCATGTGCAACACGCCATAGGATGCTCAAGTGGCACAAGTGCTTTATATCTTGCTTTAAGGGCTTTAGATATCAAACAAGGAGATGAAGTCATAGTTCCTAGCTTTACTTTTATAGCCACCGCTGAAATGGTAGCACTACTGGGAGCTAAGCCTGTATTTGTAGATATAAATTTAGATAATTTTAATATCGATTTTGAACTCTTAAAAAATGCCATCAGCCCCAAAACAAAAGCAATTATTGCTGTGAGTATGTTTGGTCAAATGAGTAATTTACAAGAATTAAACACCTTTTGCGAAAGTAAAAATATAAGCTTGATTGAAGATGGCGCACAAAGTTTTGGAGCAAGCTTTAAGGGTGAAAAATCTTGCTCTATTGCCAAAATTTCATGCACTAGCTTTTTTCCTTCTAAGCCTTTGGGGGCTTATGGCGATGGTGGAGCGATTTTTTGCAATGATGAGAGCATAGCTAAAAAATTAAGAATTTTACTCAACCACGGACAAACTGATCGCTATAAACATGAATTTATAGGGATAAATGCTCGTCTTGATACTCTTCAAGCAGCCATTTTAAATGTAAAATTAAAACACCTAGATGAAGAAATTAACAAAAGACAAGAAATAGCAAAATTCTACAACGAAAATTTGACAAATTGTCAAATTCCAAAAATTGATGAAAACGCTATCAGTGCTTATGCACAATATAGCGTTTTAGTAGAAGATAGAGCTAGAGTTTTAAAAGCTTTTGAAAAAGCAAACATTCCTTATGCTATCCATTATCCTACGCCACTTCATAAACAACCTTGCTTCAGTGAATTTTCGCGTCTAAAATTAGAAAAATCAGAATTTGCGAGTGAGCATATTTTATCCTTGCCATTTTCAGCATTTTTAAGTCAAAGTGAGCAAGAAAGTGTAATTAAAATATTTAAGGAAGGACTATGAAATTAGATCAAGTGGGCTCTTTTTTAAGACCCAAAATTTTAAAAGAAGCTAGAGAAAATTTTGCCTTGGGAAAAATAGATGAAGAACAACTTCGCAGCATTGAAGATTCTTGTATAAGAGATCTTTTAGAAGAGTGTGATAAGGCGGGAATTTATTATTTAAGCGATGGAGAATTACGCCGTTCTTGGTGGCATCTTGATTTTTACTGGGGTTTTGGTGGTATTAAAAAAATCAAAAAAGAAAAGGGTTATGTCTTTAAAGGGATAGAAACAAGAGCTGAAGGTATTGAAATTGAAAGTAAAATCGAGTGCAATAATCATCCTTTTTTAAAAGATTTTGAAAGATTAATACAAATCGCAAAAGGTTTAAAAATAGATACGAATCGCTTAAAACTTACCATTCCAAGTCCATCAATGCTTTTATATATGCTTTTTATCCGTGGGGGCAAAAACACAGAATTTAATTACTATGGCAAAGATTTTACAAAACTTAAAAATGATATTTTAAATGCTTATGAAAATTTTTACAAAGAATTTGCAGCTCTTGGCGGAGTATATTTGCAACTTGATGATACAAGCTTTGGTTCTTTATGTGATTATGAATTTTGCGCTTTAAATGAAATTAACGCAGATGATATTTGTGAAGAATATGTAGATTTTTTAAATGAGAGTTTAAAAACTATGCCAAAAAACATAATGAGCGCGATTCATATTTGTCGTGGAAACTACCGCAGTCGCTATGTGGCAAGCGGAGGCTATATGAAAGTTGCCAAGAAACTTTTTGGCGAACTTAGAGTCGATAAATTCTTCTTAGAATTTGATGATGAAAGGGCTGGAGATTTTGAACCTTTAAAATATATAAATGATCAAATTGCGGTTTTAGGAATTCTTACTAGCAAAACCAATGAAAGTCCGAGCGTAGAAGAGTTAAAAGCAAGAGTGAAAATAGCAGCTCAATTTTTAAGTCCAAAACAAATTGAAATCAGCACACAATGTGGCTTTAGCTCCACTGAAGAAGGAAATGAAATCTTCACTCATTCTCAATGGGAAAAAATTAAACTTTTAAAACAAGTTTTAAGTGAGCTTGAAAATGAAGGATTTTTCTCTTGAAAATAGGAATTATAGGCCTTGGAAAAATGGGGCAAAACCATTTAAACGAGCTTGGTAAAAATAAAAATTTTAAAATCAATGCTTTGTTTGATATGGTTGAAAATAAAAATTTAAATGCACCCTTTTTTACTAATTTGGATGAATTTTTAAATCAAGATAATGATATCATCATCATTGCAACGCCGACAAATTCACATTTAGAAATAGCTAGAAAGGTTTTTTGTAAGTGCAAATGCGTATTGATTGAAAAACCTTTAGCACTGAATTTAAATGAAATAGATGAAATTTCAAATTTGGCTAAAGACCATGATGTAAAAGTGGGTGTGGGATTTTGCGAGAGATTTAATCCTGCGGTTTTAGCTCTAAAAAAAGAGCTTCAAAACGAGGAAATTATCAGCATCAATATACAAAGATTTTCCACTTACCCACAAAGAATCAGTGATGTAGGAATTTTACAAGATTTGGCTGTGCATGATCTTGACTTGCTTCATTTTTTAAGCGGAGGGAAAATTATAAACGCTAACATTTTAAAAAGCTTCAATAAAGACAAACAAAGAGAAGATGAAAGCATTATAACTTGCAAGCTAGAAAAAACGATCGCTTGTGTGCATCAAAGCTGGAACAGTACGCAAAGACTAAGAAAAATTACACTTGTAAGTAAAAATCATTTTTACGAGGCAAATTTAGTAGATTTTTCCTTAAGCAAAGACGGACAAAGCTTGGAGCTGATGACACAAACACCGCTTTTTGGGGAGCATATGGCTTTATATGATTTGTTTTTAAATAAGGAAAATTACCTAGCAAATATACAAAATGCTTACGCTGTGCAAGAAATTTTAGAAAAATTTTAATTTTTCTAAAATAATGCAATATCTTTCAAATAACTTGAGCTTCAATAAAATCTTCAAATACTTAAGATAAAAAATTTATTGATTTTAAATCCATACTGAAGTAAAATAAAACTAAAAAAGGTTTTTAAATGAAATTGGTTTTATTTTTAAATATGGGCGGAGCCACAAATTTACAAGATTGTGAAACTTTTTTAAAAAATATGTTTAACGATCCTTATATTTTGGGTATTAAAAATAAATTTATAAGAAGATTTGTAGCGTGGATCATTACAAAATCTCGCGTAAAAGCTATGAGAGAAAATTATAAACAAATGGGTGGAAAATCTCCACTCAATGAGCTTACTCAAAGTTTGTGCGAAAAACTTAATGCAAAAACAAAAGACTTTAAATTTGACTTTGTCAATCTTTATGTGCCACCTTTTGCAAATGAAGTTTTGCAAAAATACACTTTAAACGAAAATGATGAAATCATTCTTTTTCCGCTTTATCCACATCACTCAAGCACCACAGTTACCTCATCACTTGAAGTTTTACAAAATGAAATTTCAAAACAAAAAATCAAAGCAAAAATAAAGACTGTGGACATTTTTTATGAAAATACGCTTTATAATGAAATGATTATTTCTCACATTTTGGCTAAAAAAAGTGAGTTTGATGCTAAAACTTTGATTTTTTCAGCACATTCTTTACCGCAAAGCATTATCGATAAGGGTGATTTATATGAAAAACATGTCAATCATCATGTAGAACTTTTAAAAGAAAGATTAAAAGATCATTTTGATAAGATTATCTTAGCTTACCAATCAAAATTAGGTCCAGTAAAATGGCTTGAACCAAATACAAGCGATATTTTGGCAAATTTAGATAACAAAGCTTTGATTTATCCTATTTCTTTTTGTATAGATTGTTCTGAAACGATTTTTGAGCTAGGTATAGAGTATAAACATTTAGCAAAATGTGATTATGATTTAATCACCTGCCCAAATGATAGCGATGAATTTACTCAATTTGTTTTAAAGTACTTGTCTGATTTTAACTAAGAATGAATTTGGAGTCCTTGTCTATCATTTTTTAAAGATTAACAAGGACTTTTCGGTAAAAATTTAGCCAACTAAGCCAAAGTATAAGCTTTTTCTCCGTGCAAGCTTACATCTAAGCCTTTTTGCTCTACTTCTTCTTTTACCCTTAAGTCTGTAAAACAAGAAATGATCTTAAAAATAATAAAGCTTACAAGAGCTGACAAAACTACACAAATCACAATAGCAAAAATTTGCTCTTTTAAAAGCTCTAAACTTCCACTGATAAAAAATCCCTCGCCAAGTGCATTTTGGGCAATCACATTAGGATTTACTTTAGCACTTGCAAAAAGCCCTGTGGCAATTCCTCCCCAAATACCTCCGATTCCATGCAAAGAAAAAGCATCTAAAGAATCATCCCATTTGAGTTTGTATTTGATAAAACTCAAACCAAAATAACAAAATACAGAAGACAAAGCCCCTATAACAAGAGAAGCGTAAATATCTACATAACCACAAGCTGGAGTAATCCCCACAAGCCCTGCTACAAGCCCACTAAGCCCACCTAAAATAGTCGGTTTCTTATGGATGAGCCACTCAAGTACTACCCAAGATAAAAAGCCACAAGCCGCTGATATAATACTTACTATAAAAGCATTGATAGCAATATCATTCATTTCGCCAGCACTTCCAGCATTAAAACCTAACCATCCTATAAAAAGCAAAATCGCACCCAAGAAAGCATAAGGAATAGAATGCGCGTTTTTATCCTCATCATCACTTTTTCTAGCGCCTACCATCAAAGCTCCTACAAGTCCGGCAACCCCAGAGCTAATATGCACAACACCGCCCCCAGCAAAATCAAGACTTCCTCTTTTAAGCAAAAATCCCTCGCTACTCCAAATCATATGCGCTAACACATCATAAACTAAAGTACTCCAAAAAAGTAGAAATATCACCAAGACACCCAGTTTAATTCTTCCCACCAAAGAGCCTGTTATAATAGCAGATGCAATAAGTGCAAACATCATTTGAAAAATCACAAAAAGAATATTTGGAACGCCTGAAGCGTTGTATCCGCTAATACCCTCTAAGAGGAAATTCTCGAAATTTCCTACAAGCCCAAGTCCTTCATCTTTACCAAAAGAAAGACTAAATCCAAGCACTACCCATTGTAAAGTAATGACACCAAAAACGATAAAGCAATTCATTATAGTATTAAGAGTATTTTTACTTCTTACCATACCTGAATAAAACATTGCCAAAGCTGGAGTCATAAGCAAAACTAGCAAAGTACACAACACAATAAAACTTGAATTTATCGCATTCATTTACCTATCCTTTCTTACAAAATTTAATTGCGAGATAATTATATTTAAAATGGTTTAAAAAAATATAAATTTAAGAAATATTTTATATATTTTTTTATCAAAGTTTATTTTTTTATCTTAAATTACCATAAATAGGTACTTTAAAAAAATATTTCACTTCTCTATAACTCAAATTTACTAGCATTAAAATAAAAAATTGGAGCTAAACTGAAAAAATTTAACAAAATTAAAAAAGAATTCTTGCAAGATGGTAAAGAAAAATTTTGATGATTTGGTAAAAGTTTTTTAAATTAAAAGTAGAAATTATCTAGTATTAAAAAAGCAATTGCGTTTTAAAATAGCCTAAAAGCTCTTCTTTGGCTTTGAAGATATCATCAGTGTTTAGCTCAAAATCTATTTTTTGTGGCTTTTTATAACTCTTATCATAATAAGCCAAAAGCAAGGCAATAAGCCTTTGCCATTCTCTTTGCTCATAACTTTTTAGCAAATCCTGACGAAAATTTACACTGATATAAGGACTAATCTTAGCAAGACATTCTTTAAATTTTAAAGGAGTCATTTTTTCTTGATAGATCTTTTGTATCCTGTCTATGCGCTTTTCTAAAGAACAAAAACAATGAATTTTAAATGCTTTTTGCATTTTTTCATAAAGCTTTAAAGGCAAAACTATTTCACCTATTTTACGACTTTCGCTCTCTATAAAGATAAAATCTTTTAAAGAATTTAAAGCATGAAAAAGGCTTGCTTCAAAAGCTTTTTGCGTAGGCTGAGCACCTAAAATATCACCAAAAGAAGATCCTAGATGATTTGCCATTTTTTCTAAATTTAAATGATGGGGCAAAAGCTCCAAAAGCTCTGTTTTTCCACAGCCTGTATTACCACAAAGAGCAAAAAAATCTAAATTTATTTCATTATCAAAATAATGCGCCAAAAAACTTCTATAAGCTTTAAAGCCACCCTTTAAACGCACCACTCTATAGCCTAATTCGCTCAAAATCACTGCAATAGATTTTGAACGCAAACCCCCACGAGAGCAGTAAATTCCGATCTTATCTCCTATACGGAATTTTTGAGTAAGCTCTAAGATATGCTTTGACATATTTTGACAAATATAACTCGCGCCCCTAGCCTTAGCCAAAGCTTGATTTTTTTTATAAATTGTCCCTATTTCTTGATATTCTTCATCATTTAAAGCATAAAAATTCAACGCCCCTATCAAATGAGAATGTAAAAATTCCCTAGGACTTCTTGCATCGATTAAAAGAGAGAAATTTTCTTTTTGAAATTCCGTAAAATCTACTTCATTTAACATTTTTAAATGCCAAAACAAGTTTTTGATAAACTTGTTCTATATTGGTACCACAAACCCTAGTCTCTCCTATAGTGGTGATAAAATTAGTATCTCCTGCCCAACGCGGCACTAGATGATAATGACAATGAGGAGCTATCCCAGCACCTGCATCTTTACTCAAATTCATACCGATATTTACCCCGCCTGCATGGAGTTCGCTTTTTAAAATTCTTACCCCTAGACGCACAAATTTACTTATCTCTTGCCAAACTTCATCACTTAAATTTTCTATATGCTCTTCATGCAAATAAGGTATTATCATAAAATGCCCTGCAGAATAAGGATAGCGATTCATCACGCCAAAACAATGCTTGGCTCTAAAAATCACCCCTAATTCTTCATCGCTTTTGATTTTATTAGCACAATCACAAAAAGGGCACTCGCTCTTTTCTTTTTCAAAATACTCACTTCGCCATGGTGCATACAAATACTGCATTTTTATCCTTTTAAAGCAAGGCTTTCAAAGCCTCTCCTTCATCGTTTTGACGCATAAAATATTCTCCAATTAAAAAAGCATCAACACCTAAATTTTGCAAATGTCTTAAAAAATCTTTATCCTCTAAACCACTTTCTGCGATAATAATTTTTGAATTTGGAATTTGTGGAATAAGCTTTTCACATAAATTCATATCCATAGAAAAATCATCCAAATTGCGATGATTTATACCTATAATATCAGCTCCTGAAAAAATCGCTTTACTCAAATCTTCTTTATCGTGAATTTCCACCAAGGCTTCAAGTCCCAAATGCCTTGTAAATTCGAGTAATCTTTTAAGCTCTTTCATACTTAACATTCTAGCAATAAGCAAAACAAAATCCGCCCCATAAACCAAAGCTTCTAAAATTTGATACTCATCAAAAATAAAATCCTTTCGCAACAAAGGAGCACGCGTATAACGGCGTATCATACTAAGGTATTCTAAACTCCCTTGAAAAAAATGCGGTTCTGTTAAAACTGAAATAGCAGCGGCGCCATTTTTTTCGTATTTTAAAGCTATATCCAAAGGATCGAAATTTTCCCTTATAACCCCCTTGCTTGGACTGGCTTTTTTAACCTCTGCGATAATTCTTACTTCATTTTCTACTCTTTTTAAAGCAGCTTTAACATCTTTAGGAAAAAAAGGATTTGATGCTAAAGATCGTCCCAACACATCATAAGGCAGTTGCGCCTTACGCTCTTTCAAATCTTCTTTAGTTTTTTCAAAAATTTTATCTAAAATCATGGTTTAATACACGCCTTTATCGCTTTTGCATGAGCTTTGCTCTCATCAGAATTTGCAAATTCTTTATCCTCTAAAGTTTGCTTCAAAATTTCCCAAGCCTTTTGACAATCACCCTGTTTATAATACCCCCACGCTAAAGAATCTAAATAATATAAATTTTGAGGCTCTTTTTTCAAAGCAAGATGAACTAATTTTATACCCTTTTCAAGATCTAAATCATAATCTATCAACAAATATCCATAATAATTTAAATACAAGGCATCACTATTTTCATCAATTGCATCGGAAAATTTTTCACTCACAAGAGTAACAACTTGTGGGGTAATTTTTTTTTCCAAATTTGCTTCTTCAAATTCAAAAATTGCTGCACGCAAAAGATATTCTTTCTCTTGAGTGTGTTTATAAATTTGCATACTAAGATCTTTTGCCTTGCCGTATAGTTTTAACCTTTGATACAAATAAAGCTTTACATCATCATCTACATTATATTTTAAGGCAAAATGCAATGCTTCTTTATCTTTATTTTGAGCATTTAAAAGCTCGATAAGAGCTAGAATAAAACTTTGATTTTTTGTAATATTATAAAGCTCTATATAAATTTCTTGTAAAGCTTTGTCATTTCCCTCGTCATTATAAATCTTTGCTAGTAAAATACAAGTTTTAAGAGTACAACCATTAATATTTTTTGAAGTTTCAAGTATATTTTTAATGCTTAAAGTATCGTTTAATATCGCATAAACACCCACAAGCTTAAACAAGATCTCCTCGTTTTGAATTTGATTATAAGCTAGTTGGTAATACTTTATGGCATCTTTTAAATTGTTTTGGCGCATTAAAACATCTCCATAAAGCTCTAAATTTCTTGGATCATCACTTTTTTTCTTTAAAAGCTCTTCGATAAGCTTTTGAGCCTCGTTAAGATTGTAAGAATTTAAGGCATAAAGTGCACTAAGACGCTTAAGATTATCACTCTTATCAAGATAAGGTTTAGCTATATTATTTATTTCTTCTTTTTTGTCAAGATTATTTGCTAGAGTCAGCAAAAAAGCATTTTCTAAAAAATTAGTAATATTATAATCCCTAAAAAGTGCCAAAAACTCATCTCTAGCTTCTTCGTATTGATTAAAATATTCATAATTATAAGCCTTCATGATTCTTAAATCAAATTCATTACTCTTTTGTTGCTCATAATTAGGATAAGCTATAACCGTTTTTGAAGCCCCGCACGCTGTTAAAAAAAAGCCTATTAAGACAAATAACAAATTCCTATACATTCTTTTTTTAGCTCCTCTTGATGTGTTTTAAAATATTCCCAAAAAGGAAAGGTACGGCATTGCATCGGACGAAAATCGTAGATAGAGCAGTTTCTTTTCTCCTTATCAAAAAAAATACATGCAAATCCATCTTCAAATTCAACCTCCTTAAAGCTCATTCTAAAGCCTACCTTTTTTAAATATTTTAAAGCAAATTCTTTTTCATCTAATTGCAAATGTTCTCGCAAAGCCTTTAACTCTTCTTTATTTGCAAAAATATTTCCACTTTCTCCTGTGCAGCATTTTCCACCACATTTCTGACAAGCATTTTCATCAAATCCGTAAGAAAAATCTTTATTAAATATCATAACTCTCCAACCTAAATCTAGAGTGAATCTCTTGCATTTGTTCACTTAAATTCTCATTTTTATAAACAAAAAAAGGAGGTAAAATCTCACATGGTGACTTTACACTTTTTCTAGCTTGCACCAATACAAGCCTTGCTTGAGTGTTTTGATGAGTATGCACAAAACGAATTTTAGTTAATTTTAGCTTTTTACTCTCTAAAGCAAGGCAAATTTTATCCAAAGCTAAAGCCTCGTAACAAAAATACAATACCCCCATAGGCTTTAACAAAGTATTAGATCTAGCAATAAATTCATCTAATGTTAAATATTTTTGAAATTTACTTATATTTTTATGCATATTTTTACTCTCATGAGCTCCATCTCTATAAAAAGGTGGATTGCAAACTATAAAGTCAAATTTTTTATTGTTTTGAAAATTCCTAAAATCTTCGTGGAATATCTCAGCTTGTATATTGTTTTGTTTTAAATTACGATGAATTAATTCTATATTTTCTTGCTGTATATCAAGCAAAGATAAATCTAAATTAGAAACAAATTTTTTAAGTAAAATTCCTATAATACCACATCCTGAACCTACTTCTAGGACTTGATTTCTTACACCCATTTCTAAAACAAAATCAGCCAAAAGCAAAGAATCGCTATTGTAACGATAACCATCATTCAATTGAGCTAATTTAATATTATCTTGCATTTTCAATGAGTTGGAATTTTAACTCTTTTCAAAGGAGCATTTTCTTTGCTTGTGTTTTGTTCTTGTTTTAAAACATTATTTTGACTTGCGAAATCTATAAAATTTTGAGCAAAAAGTAAAGAAGATAATAACGATATTACGAAAAAAAATTTCAACATAATTTTCCTTGAAATTTGAATTCTATTTTGAGTTTATTTAAAAAACTTAGCTTGGCAAAATAAATACAAACTTTAAATGGTGTCCACGGCGAGATTCGAACTCACGGCCTCAAAATTAGGAATTTTGCGCTCTATCCTGCTGAGCTACGAGGACAAAAGCGGGAAAATCCCGCTTTAATACTTAACCATTTCTCTTTTTAATGATTTCCTCAGCAACATTTTTAGGAACTTCATCATAATGATCAAATTCCATAGAATAAGTCGCACGACCTTGAGTTTGACTTCTAAGATCAGTTGAGTATCCAAACATTTCAGCCAAAGGACAAAATGCTGTGATGATTTTATTTCCACCTCTTTCATCCATACTGTTTACTTGACCGCGACGCTTATTAAGATCGCCAATTACATCACCCATATAATCTTCAGGAGTTTCAACTTCAACCTTCATCATAGGCTCAAGGATTACAGCACCTGCTTTTCTAGCACCCTCTTTAAAGCCCATAGAAGCAGCAAGTTTAAATGCCATCTCTGATGAATCCACCTCATGGTAGCTTCCATCATAAACAGTTACTTTAACATCTTCTACTGGATAACCTGCTAAAACACCATTTTGTAAGGCTTCTTGAACACCCTTATCTACTGCAGGAATATATTCTTTTGGAATTACCCCACCTTTGATATCATTAACAAACTCATATCCACTACCTGGCTCAAGTGGCTCAAGACGTAAGAATACATGTCCATATTGACCGCGTCCACCTGATTGTTTAGCGTATTTGTATTCTTGCTCAACAGTTTTTCTAATAGTTTCACGATAAGCAACTTGAGGTTGTCCCACTTCAGCTTCTACTTTAAATTCACGAAGCATACGATCAACGATAATTTCAAGATGCAATTCACCCATACCTGAAATGATAGTTTGACCACTTTCTTCATCTGTAGAAACTCTAAAGCTTGGATCTTCTTGAGCTAGTTTATTTAATGCAATAGACATTTTTTCTTGATCTGCTTTGGTTTTTGGCTCTACTGCAACAGAAATAACAGGATCTGGGAAATCCATTCTTTCAAGAATTACTTTATCTTTTTCACTCGCAAGAGTATCTCCTGTTAAAGTATCTTTAAGTCCTACAACTGCACCGATCTCTCCTGCGTAAAGAACTTTAATCTCTTCTCTTTTATTAGAGTGCATTTTTAACAAACGACCGATTCTCTCTTTTTTATCTTTGGTTGAGTTATAAGCATAAGAACCGCTTTCTAAACATCCACGATAAACACGCACGAAAGTTAATTGTCCTACAAATGGGTCAGTCATGATTTTAAATGCAAGTCCTGCAAATTCACCATCATCAGTTGATTTTACAGAAACTTCTGTACCATCTTCATATTCTCCTTTGATGTTTGCAACTTCATCTGGAGCTGGCAAATAAGCTACAACAGCATCAAGTAAAGGTTGAACACCCTTATTTTTAAATGCAGTCCCACAAAGCATAGGAACAATAGAAAGACTTAAACATCCTGCTTTGATACCTGTTTTAATTTCTTCAAGGCTTAATTCTTCACCGCCTAGATATTTTTCCATCAACTCATCTGAAGTTTCTGAAACCGCTTCTATCATTTTAGTGCGATATTCTTCCGCCTTTTCTTTAAGTTCAGCGGGAATTTCTTTTTCTACATAATCTGTTGGCTTAGTATCATCTTCCCAAACTAAAGCTTTCATAGTTACAAGATCGATAACACCTTTGAAATTATCTTCAGCACCGATTGGAATTTGAAGTGGAACTGGATTAGCTTTTAAGCGATTGCGAATTTGATCTTCTACATTATAGAAATTTGCACCGATTCTGTCCATTTTATTTACAAAAACTATTCTTGGAACACCGTATTTGTTTGCTTGTCTCCAAACAGTTTCACTTTGAGGTTGTACCCCACCTACTGAACAAAATACTGCAACAGCACCATCAAGAACACGCATAGATCTTTCAACTTCTATGGTGAAATCCACGTGGCCCGGAGTGTCTATAAGATTGATTTGATGATCTTTCCAAAAACAAGTCGTCGCAGCAGAGGTAATAGTAATACCTCTTTCTTTTTCTTGTTCCATCCAGTCCATAGTCGCAGCACCATCATGCACTTCGCCTATTTTATGGCTCATACCTGTAAAGAAAAGAATTCTCTCACTTGTAGTTGTTTTTCCCGCATCAATATGTGCAGCAATACCGATATTTCTAACTCTTTTTAAAGGAGTACTTCTAGACATTTTTTCTCCTTCTTACCAGCGATAGTGAGCAAATGCTTTATTTGCTTCAGCCATTTTATAAGTATCTTCTTTTTTCTTAAATGAAGCACCTTTGCTATTTGCCGCATCTAAAAGTTCAGCTGCAAGTTTATCTATCATAGTTCTTTCACTTCTTTTTCTAGCAAAAGAAATAATCCAACGAATTGCCAAAGCTTGTTGTCTAGCAGGACGAACTTCTACTGGAACTTGATAAGTCGCTCCACCTACGCGGCGAGATTTTACTTCTAGCAAAGGTTTAATATTTTCAATCGCATCATTAAAGATATCAATACCTTTTTTTTCGCCACCTTTTTTATCGATAAGTTCTAAAGCGCCATACATAATAGTAGTAGCTGTGCTTTTTTTACCATCATACATTAAAGAATTAATAAATTTTGTGATTACTTTGTTACCATAAATCGGATCAGGCAAGACTTCTCTTACTGGAGCTTTTCTTCTTCTCATTATTTTTCCTTCAAATTTTAAATTTTACTCAAACAAAATCAAATCTAACGGATTCGTCTGTCTAAAAAATTACTTAGCACTTGCTTTAGGGCGTTTTGCACCATATTTAGAACGAGAAACTGTTCTTTTTGCAACACCCGCAGTATCAAGTGCACCACGCACAATATGATATTTCACACCTGGCAAGTCTTTTACCCTACCGCCACGCACTAAAACAATGCTGTGTTCTTGTAGGTTGTGACCTTCACCACCGATATAGCTAATCACTTCAAAGCCACTAGTAAGTCTTACTTTGGCAACTTTTCTTAACGCTGAGTTTGGTTTTTTAGGAGTTGTTGTATAAACCCTAGTGCAAACTCCCCTTCTTTGTGGGCAATTTTTAAGCGCTGGAGATTTAGATTTTTCTAAAACTTTTTTGCGCTCTTTTCTAACCAATTGATTTATGGTAGGCACAATAATTCCTTTCTTTAAAAAATATAATAAACTTTGGATGATATCTAAATTTTACTTATAAGATTATAAACCGATCTTGTTTTAGCACCAAAACAAACATTAAACAACTGATAAATATAAAAATTAATTATATTACTATGTTAAAATGGAGGTTCGAAATCATCTCTGCAACGATATTCTTCATATTCTTCATATTCTTCATATTCTTCATATTCTTCATATTCTTCATATTCTTCGTCAATTCTAACAATTTTTTTAATATATTCTGGTGGAATAACACCTTCAAATAAAATTTCTGCTTGAATATTGGTAGGTTCGTTATCAGCTTTATTTTCTTCTCTGTATGCAGATCTTCTACCATAAGATGTTACCCAATGTATCTCATCGTTAAATAAATTTTTTAAATCTCGTATTTCACTTCCGTGTGGAACATCTTTTGAGGCAGCATTAGATGAATAATATATTCTATCATTGTTTTCTTTATATAATATACTTGCATCAATATATACCAAAACACCATCTTTTATGGTACCTCTTTCTTTATATGCTTGATATAGAAATTTATTATAGTTGGTAATAGATAATGAAATATAGTTTAATCTATTATCCAACCTTTTTTCATCACTATAACAATATGAAAACCCCATCTCATCTAAACGAGTTCTTGATAACATTCCATATCTCCATATTGAAGGAATATTTCTAGAGTCTGTAAAATGGAGTAAAAATTTTATCCCTCTAGTATTTAGAAAAGTTTGCAATTCTTCATCGTATTCTTCATTATATTCTTCATCGTATTCTTCATTATATTCTTCATTATATTCTTCATTATAGCCATAAAAATTCTTTGTTTGTTTTACAAAATTTGGCACTCCAAATTCATCAAATCCACCCATACTATCTTGTATAAATAACGCTTCGCTACTCATTGTATCTATCTCCTTTTGCAACAATTCAGTATACTTTTGATAAATTTTATTCTTTTTGTTATAAAAGTCTCATTAACAAATCTGCTACCAATACAATTAATTTTATTAATATAAATGGCAGTTGTTATAATATCTCTAGCTATAACAAAAAAATCAATATATCTTATTTCATTATCTAAAATCGGTGAAGCATTTTGATAATTTTTTAAAAAATCATTCCATATATCGGTACGCTTATTTAAAATACAGCTCCACTTAAAAACAGCTAGATCATATAAAGCGCAACCAAACCCGATAAAATCGAAATCTAAAATATAAATTTTTTTATTATATATGATTATATTATCACTATGCAAGTCATTATGACAATATCTTTTTGTAAATTTTATTTCTTTTAAAATTTCTAAAGAGTGAAATATGTTATAAAATTCAGAAGAATATTTTGCATAATAATTCATTACAAATTTATCAATTATTATTTTACTATCGTTTAATATTTTTAAAACATTGTATTCCCTCATATCTAGCATAGAATTATTAAACAAGTCTGATAAGCTATGCAGTTTTGCTATATTTTTTCCAAGCGCACTAGCGCTAGAAAAATTATATTGTATTTTCACACCGGGTATATATTCCATCAGAATAGCCAATCTTTTACCTTCTGGATATTCAATGAATATATAGTATAAATTTTCTATAGATTTTATAAGACATGGGACTAATAGTTGTTTTTTTATTAAATAAAAAATATAGTCAATTTCAAATTTCAAGTCGTTTAACTGTTTCTCCATACTGTATATTTTTAAAATATATGTTGATTTATTTTTAGTAGCAATTTTATATATATCATTAATTTCAGTTTTAACCAATATTACATCTTCAATATCTATAAGATTATATTTTTCTCTAATTATATTTTGAATATATTTTGTAGAAATAATTGATTTTAAGATATTATTGCGCATGCTTTTGATATTAAAATAATACTTCTGGATGATATTTTTGTATTTTATATTGATAAAATTCTTCTATGTCTTTAAAATTTACTTCACTGAAATCTTGCATATTTTCAATTTTGCTAATGTAAGCATTTAATTCATTATTTGCATAGAGATAATTATATATGGCACAACTTCTAGCTTGGCAATTAATGGAATTTTTACTGAGTTCTATATCTGTAAATATATTATATTTAGATATATCTATATTGTTCTCCAAGAGCGCCTTGATATAAATATAATCGTAAAAAAAAGTTACTGGCATATTTGGATATAATTTATTTTTAAAACAAAAACAATCTAATACAGAATCAGGATATAATAACAAATAAAGCTTGTTTAATCTACGTTTTAATTTCGTATCTAAAAAAAACACTCCTTTTATTTGTTGATAAAGTTTTTGTGTTTGCTCTGTTTTTTTTACTTTATCCAATAAAAATATATCACTTTCTATATCATTTTTTATATCGTAAAAACTTCTCCTATTTCCATCTTTATCTAAAAAAACTTTTGATGTTTGAAAAATATCTTCAACGCAACTCCCATTCAGCTTTAAATTAAAGGCGCTTAGCTTTATGCCTAAAATTTTATTAGGAGATTTAGTAGATACTTCTAATATTTGAGCGTTTGGATATTCTTTTTTAATCTCAGAATGTAAAGATTTTATACATTTCTGTTTTTGAGAGTTTGCAAAACCTCCAAAATAATCATACTCTATTTCTCTTTCTAGTACTTTATTATCACATACGACAAAATATTTTTTTTTACTTCTTGCTTGCTTTGCCACACATCATCCTTGTGTTTTAAAATAAAGATAATATTTAATTTTTACTTATAAAATTATAAACTATAAATAATTTAAGTATTTTTGCAAAATTTATAAAATGAGCACCTTACTGATGGAAAATAAATTTATACTATTTGGCATTTGTTGATATTATGACTTTATAAATATTTAATTTTTATAATGATAGTAAAAGAAGAAAAAATAATTAATTTAAGTTTTTAAATTGAGGCAAAATGAAAAATAGCCTAAGATAGGCTATTTTAAATTATTCTTGTTCTTTGAGTTTTAAATTTTGCTCACCATAAAGCCCTGTTCCAACAGGAATCATTCTACCCAAAATAACATTTTCTTTTAAGTCTTCTAAGTAGTCAAATTTACCCGCGATACTTGCTTCGGTAAGTACTTTTGTTGTTTCTTGGAATGAAGCTGCAGAAATCACACTATCACTTCCTATCGCTGCTCTTGTAACACCTAAAAGCACAGGCTCAGCAATAGCTGGTTCTCCACCCAATCTAAGAATTCTTTCATTTTCCTCACGGAATTTGCGTCTTGAAACCAAATCCCCTTCGATAAACTTAGTATGTCCGCTATCAATAATTTTAACCTGTCTTAACATTTGAGAAACTATAACCTCAATATGCTTATCAGAAATAACAACCCCTTGACCTCGGTATACTTGTTGAATTTCAGAAATCAAGTAATAATGCAAGGCTTTTTCGCCTAAAATTTTAAGCACATCATGACTTGAAACTACCCCATCAGTTAGTTTCTCACCCGCGTGAATAAATTCTCCTTCTCTTACTTGAATATGTTTTGATTTATCGATTAAATACTCAGCGCTTGTACCATCTTCTGCTTGGATAATCAATCTTTCTTTTGAGCGCAAAGGTTTATCAAAACGAACCACACCATCAATCTCTGCAATTACTGCTGCATTCTTTGGTTTTCTTGCCTCAAAAAGCTCTGAAACTCTTGGAAGACCCCCTGTGATATCTTTTGATTTCGCCGCCGCTTTTGGAGTTTTTGCCAAAATATCCGCTTGAGAAATTTTATCACCATCATGAACGAAAATAACCGTTTTTGGCTCCAATTGATAGCGCACTGCTTTATCGCCTTTGCCTGCGATTATTAAGGTTGGTCTTACCCCGCTTGGCAAATATTCATTAATCACTAGCGAGCGCTTGCCTGTTGCTTCATCGATTTGCTCATCTGCACTATAACCTGCTTCTATATCTTCAAAACTTACCACACCATCAATCTCTGCAATGATAGTGTTATTATAAGCATCCCATTCTGCGATAATAGATTTTTCTTGTTTTGGTGCACTAGCAATTATAGAATCAAAATTAACCTCTTCGCTATCATTAAATTCTATTCTTGACTCCCTTGGAATATAGTGTCTTTTTGCCTCTCTATCATTTTCATCAGCAACTACAACAAAAAATCCTTTTTCTTTTACTATATCACCTTTTTTGATATTTCTAACCCTATCAAGTCCATCACCTTTAAGAATATAGAATTTTAGAATCCCCTTTTCCCCTGCTTTGATATTTTGTACAACAGGATCTCCATCTTTTACAAGAATTTCACTTGCAAATGGAATACGGTTTGGAACATTCCAACCCTCTTTAATCATCTCAACAATACTTTCATTTTCTTCAACTTCAGCACCACTTTGATATGGTAAATAAAGTTTTCCGTCAATGCTTCCGCTAACGCCTGCTAATTCATTTGGTTTAGCAAGATCGTATTTTCTAAGAATATATTTTGCTTCTTGTTTTTTATCTTTTATAGAAATAATTACATCTTCGTGAATATTTTCTATATTGACAATACCTTTAAATGGTGCCTTAATTTTTGGCTCCACAAGTAAAATAGCCGCATTTCTACGATTAGCTACTATATCTTTACCTTCTTTGTTTTTATAAGTTTTAAGGTTATAAAATCTTATAAAACCTTCTTTTTGGGCACTTACTTGCCTATCTTGTAAATCCGTACTAGCAGTTCCCCCGCTATGGAAAGTTCTAAGTGTAAGTTGAGTTCCTGGCTCACCAATAGATTGAGCAGAAATGATACCCACTGCCTCACCTGGCTTAACAAGCTTGCCTTCGCCAAGATTGATTCCATAACATTTTGCACAAATTCCTTTTTTAGCTTTACAAGTGATTGGAGTGCGAATATTTACACTTTTTACACCGCTTTCTCCCAATATTCTAGCTTTTTCTTCATCTATCAAAGTGCCTTCTGCAAAAAGCACAGAATTTGTAATAGGATCTATTACATCTTCAGCTATAACCCTACCTAAAATTCTCTCTTCTAAAGTTTCTATAATAGAACTATCTGCGGTGATCTCATTAATTTCAACACCTTCGTGCGTTCCGCAATCTTCAACAGTGATTTTTACATTTTGTGCCACATCGATAAGTTTTCTTGTCAAATAACCCGCGTTTGCTGTTTTAAGAGCAGTATCTGCCAAACCTTTTCTGGCTCCGTGAGTTGAAATAAAATACTCAAGAACATTCAAACCTTCACGGAAATTTGAAATAATAGGTGTTTCAATAATCGATCCATCAGGTTTAGTCATAAGCCCTCTCATAGCAGCAAGCTGAGAAATTTGAGCTGCACTACCCCTAGCACCTGAATCTGCCATCATATAAATAGAATTAAAGCCTTCCTTATCTTTTTCTACAAGTTTCATCATATCTCTTGAAAGAGTATTATTGGTAGTTTTCCAAATATCAATAATTTTGTTATATCTTTCACCTGAAGTGATTAAACCAAGATTATAAGAATTTTGAATTTCTCTTACTTGCTTTTTAGCCTCATCAATAGCCTTTTGTTTATCACTAGGAACAATAATATCAGCAATAGATATAGAAACACCTGCTTTAGTTGCATATTCAAAACCTAAATTTTTAAGTTTATCTAAAAAACTTGCAGTAATTTGTAAACCACCCTGTTTGTATACATAATCCACAAGCGCAGCAATATCTTTCTTTTTTAAAACCTTATTCCACATATTCTCAGTAACAAAATCAGGCAAAATAGATTTAATAATAAGTCTTCCTGCCGTTGTAGTAATCTTCCTGCCATCAACCATGGTTTGAATACTAGCATGAATATCAAGGCATTTACTTTCAAGAGCCATCATAACTTCATCAATGCCTGTGCATATTTTATGTGAGCCTTTTGCTCCCATTTTTTCCAAAGAAAGATAATAAATTCCCAAAACCATATCTTGAGAAGGTACAGTTACAGACTTTCCACTTGCAGGCAAGAGAATATTCATGGAAGAAAGCATTAAAACCTTACACTCTGCAATCGCTTCTTGAGAAAGTGGCACATGCACTGCCATTTGATCCCCGTCAAAGTCTGCGTTAAATGCCGCACAAACCAAAGGATGAAGCTGTATTGCTTTTCCTTCAACCAAAACAGGATGAAAAGCTTGGATAGAAAGCTTATGTAGAGTCGGAGCACGGTTTAGCATAACAGGATGCCCTTTTACCACTTCTTCTAAACATTCCCAAACTTCATTGGTTTTGTTTTCTATCATTTTTTTAGCTTGTTTTACTGTAGTAGCATAACCTTTTTCTTCAAGTTTAGCTAATAAATGTGGTTTGAAAAGTTCTAAAGCCATTTTTTTAGGCAAGCCACATTGATCCATTCTAAGTTTTGGCCCTACAACAATAACGCTACGACCTGAAAAATCTACCCTTTTACCCAGCAAGTTTTGTCTAAAACGACCTTGCTTACCTTTGATAATTTCACTCAAAGATTTTAATGGACGCTTATTTGCTCCTTTAACTGCATTAGCACGACGACCATTATCAAAAAGCGCATCTACAGCTTCTTGAAGCATTCTTTTTTCATTTCTTATGATAATTTCAGGTGCATCAAGCTCCATAAGTTTTTTAAGACGTGTATTTCTATTGATAACACGGCGATATAAATCATTTACATCAGAAACTGCGAATTTACCTCCATCTAGAGCAACCAAAGGACGCAAATCAGGTGGTAATACAGGTAAATTTGTAATCATCATCCATTCAGGACGATTTGGTACTGCATCTTCATTGTTTGTATTTGCGTTTAAATTTGAATTTAAAAAGTTTTCTACAACTTTTAAACGTTTTATAATGGTTTTTTTCTTAGCCTCTGAATTTGTAGCAGTCATTTCTTCTTTAAGCTGGTTCAAAAGTGCCACAAGATCTAAATTTGCTAGCAAGTCGCGAACTACCTCGCCACCCATTCTTGCTTTAAAACCACTGTTTTCATAACGCTGCATTAAATTTTGATATTGCTCTTCGTTTAATACGTCGCAGTATTCTACTTTTTTTGTGCTTTCATTATCATAGTATGCTTCTCCTGCATTTTCTACAATATAAGCTTCATAATAAAGTACGCGCTCAAGATCTTTCATCTTAACGCCAAGAAGTGTTCCTATACGACTTGGAAGAGAATTGACATACCAAATATGAGCTACTGGAGTTACAAGTTCAATGTGTCCCATTCTAGAACGACGAACTTTTGAATTTGCAACTTCAACCCCACATTTTTCGCATTTAACACCCTTAAAACGCATTTTTTTGTATTTACCACAAAGACATTCATAATCTCTAATAGGACCAAAAATTTTCGCGCAAAAAAGTCCATCTCTTTCTGGTTTTAAGGTTCTATAATTAATAGTTTCTGGCTTTTTTACTTCGCCATAAGACCAAGATTTAATTTTTTCAGGACTCGCAAGTCTAAGTTGAAATGCTTCAAAGTCCCTAGGTCTTGCATCTTCTTTGATTTCTATTACTTTAAATTTACTCATTGTCTTCATCCTTGTCAAAAATCTCAACATCTAAAGCTAGAGATTTAAGTTCATTAGTCAATACAAAAAATGTCTCCGGAATTCCTGTTGCTGGGACATTTTCTCCTTTGGTAAGCGCTTTATAGGCACTGAATCTACCTTCAACATCATCAGATTTTATAGTAAGCATCTCTCTTAAAGTATGAGCTGCCCCATAAGCTTCAAGTGCCCAAACCTCCATTTCACCAAATCTTTGTCCACCAAAGAGTGCTTTACCACCCACAGGTTGCTGAGTAACCAAACTATAAGGTCCAGTACTTCTAGCATGAACTTTTTCATCAACCAAATGGTGAAGTTTTAGCATATACATACATCCCACATGAACTCTCTCAGCGATTTTTTCTCCAGTACGACCATCGTAAAGCTCTGTTTTACCATCCATGTCAATCTTTGCTATTTCAAAAAGTTTTGCAAACTCTTCTATATTTACTCCCTCAAAAACAGGGGTTGCAAATTTAACACCCTTGCTCCAATCTCTTGCATAATTTAAAAGCTCCTCATCACTTAAATTTTTAATGAATTCTTTTTCATTTGCAAGTCTTGGGATAGAACATATTTCAAGCATTTTTGCTCTTAATTCTTTAATGAAATCTTTTTGTTTTCTGTCAAAAATTTCTTGAATTTGATCACCCAGTCTAAGTCCTACAAGACCTAAATGGCTTTCTAAAATTTGTCCTATATTCATACGGCTTGGAACCCCAAGTGGATTAAGTGCGATATCTACACTTTTTCCATTTGGTAAATAAGGCATATCCACTTCAGGTACTATAGTAGAAACTATACCTTTGTTTCCGTGGCGTCCTGCCATTTTATCACCCACTTTAAGCTTGCGTTTTGTTGCGATATACACCTTAACAAGCTTAATTACTCCACTTGGCAAGATATCATCTTTTTCTAAAATTTCAAGCTTCTCATCGTGCTCAGCTTTAAGCTTTTTCTTCTCATTTTGGAAATGATTTTTTAATTCTTCGTATTCTTTTTGAACTTCTTTAGAATAAGCTTTAATTAAAGTAGTCAAGGTAAAACGATTGATTTTTTCCAAATCCTCTAGGCTTGCTTTTTGTCCTTTTGTATAGTTTTTATCACCTATTTTTTGATCACTCATTAAAGCAGATTTAGAAAGCAATGCACAAACGCGTAGCATCTCTTCTCTATCCATCATTAAAAGTCTATCATGATGCTCTTTTTCTAAGGACATTTTTTCTTTATCATACGATTTTAAAGCTCTATCGTCTTTTTCATATCCTTTTTTGGTGAAAATTTTCACATCAACAACTACACCTTCTAAAGAAGCAGTAGCATAAAGGGATTTATTCACCACATGGCCGGCTTTTTCACCAAAAATCGCTCTTAAAAGTCTTTCTTCAGGCGTTGGCTTAACTTCACCTTTTGGAGAAACCTTACCTACTAAAATCATACCTGGTTTTATATGGGTACCAATTTTTGCTATACCGCTTTCATCCAAATGCGCAACATCTTCTTCTTTAACATTTGGTATATCTTTAGTAATCTCTTCTATACCATCTTTTAATTCTCTAGCTTCTATTTCTTTTTCGTAAATATGAACACTAGTAAAAGTATCTTCGCGTATAATTCTTTCACTTACTACTATAGCATCTTCGTAGTTATATCCATTCCAAGGCATAAAAGCAATCAAAGCATTTTTTCCGATAGCAAGTTCACCTTGATCCATAGAAGGACCATCAGCTATAATTTGCCCTGCTTTAACCACATCTCCCTTTTTAACAATAGGATGTTGCATAAAATTTGTATTTTGGTTTGTACGGAGATTTTTTTCCATAATATAATGATCTATAAATGGACCTTTTTCATCTTCACCAAGGATAAATATGCTTTTGTTATCTACTTTTTCAACAACCCCACCTCTTTTAGCCTTTATAGCTTCCCAAGCATCACGAGCAATGATATTTTCCATACCTGTTCCAACAATAGGCGCTGAAGAAGTTATAAGTGGAACTGCTTGACGTTGCATGTTTGAGCCCATCAATGCCCTATTTGCATCATCATGCTCTAAAAATGGGATCAAAGAAGCAGCAACACCCACAACCATACCCGAGCAAAGATCTATAAGCTGTACTTCTTCACGTCTTGCAAGTATAGTTTCTCCATCTTGTCTTGCTTCGACAAATTCTTCTATTATATTGCCTTTAGCATCTACTTTTGTAGAAGCTGGAGCAATAAACAAGCCTTCTTCTTGAGTAGCTGTTAAATACACAACCTGATCTGTTACTCTTCCATTTTCTACTTTTCTATAAGGCGCTTCAACAAATCCAAGCTCATTTACTTTAGCATAAGTAGATAAGGTATTGATCAAACCGATATTTTGTCCTTCTGGAGTTTCAACAGGACAAATTCTACCATAATGCGTCGCATGAACATCCCGTACTTCAAAACCCGCTCTTTCTTTAACAAGTCCACCTTCTCCTAAAGCTGACAAACGACGTTTATGCGTGACTTCGCTTAAAGGATTGGTTTGATCCATAAATTGTGAGAGTTGTCCACCTGTGAAAAATTCAATAATTGTCGTTGTAATCATTTTAGGATTGATCAAATCATAAGGCATTACTTTGTCAATATCTGCATTCAAAGAGGTAAATTTATCTTTGATAGCTTTTTGCATTTTAGCAAGACCCAAATGAAGTTCATTCGCTAAAAGTTCTCCGATAGAACGAATACGACGATTTCCTAAGTGATCCCTATCATCAATATGACCCTTACCATTTTTTACTTTAATTAAATATTTTGCAGTTTTGATAATATCTTCATTGGTTAGAACTGTTACATATTCTGGAACCTCAAGCCCTAATTTGTGATTCATTTTCATACGACCTACTTTAGTAAGATCATATCTTTCAGGGTTAAAAAATAAATCATTAACAAAGGCTTTAGCTGCATCTTTTACAACAGGCTCACCTGGACGCATTACTTTATAAATTCTAATAGCTGCCAGATCATTTTCATCATCAATATTTTCACTTTGTTTTAATAATTTTAAAGTTTCATTATCCTGTGCAAACGAGTTAATAATAGCTGCATCCACTCCATTTGCCAAATCGTTAGCTATTTCAAAACTTTTTTGCTCTTTAATTTTAGCAAGTTTGCTTTCATCAAGTAAGGTTAGGGAATCAAATAAAACTTCGCCACTTTCTTTATCAATAATAGGATTAGCCAGATAACGATTTAATAAAATTTCTACTGGATATTCTATCCATTTTAAACCATCTTTAATAAGCTGCTCAGCTTTCTTCTTAGTCAGTCTTTTACCAGCTTGATGGATAATTTTTCCTTTTTCATCCTTGATATCATATTCTATTCTATCCATAAAATCATTTGGATTAAATTCTGTTAAGAATTTATCTTTTTTAACATGAATTGTCTGAATAGGATAAAATAATTTAATAATATCTTGTTTTTTATACCCCAAAGCTCTAAAAAGCATTGTTACTGGTACTTTTCTTCTTTTATTAATCCTTACGTACAATACATCTTTGGCATCGTATTCAAAATAAAGCCAAGAACCGCGATCAGGAATAATTTGAGCAGTGTATACAAGCTTATTAACAACAGTCGAGCTTTCTTCTTCTTTGAAAATTACACCCGGACTTCTATGAAGCTGATTAACCACAACTCTTTCAACTCCATTGATAATAAAAGAAACTCTATCTGTCATCAATGGAATTTCTCTGATATAAATTTCTTGTTCTTTGATATCTTTTATACCAACTTTTTCACCTGTTTTCTCATCTTTCTCATGTAAAGTAAGACGGATTTTCATTTTTAAATTTACAGAGTAAGTTAAACCTCTTTCCATACACTCACGAATTGTGTATTTTGGTTTTCCAATTTCGCTGCTAACATACTCAAGACTTAACCTATTTTGTGGATCATGGATAGGAAAGATTGATTTAAAAACTTTTTCTATTCCACTTTCACCGTTTTCAAGATTTAAAAAATAATCAAAACTTGCTTTTTGAAGTTGAAGAAGATTTGGAATTTCTATTTGCTTTGAAATATTGGAGAAATCTACTCTTAAACGATTTCTTAATTTATTGTCTAACATATTGCATATACCTCGTGGTAAATTTTTGTAAATTTAAAAAAGAAGACCTAATATCTAGGTAAAAAATAAAAAAGAAGACTTACTAAAAAAGTAAATCTTCTTAAACTTTTAAAGCTTAATTACTTAAGTTCTACTTTAGCACCAGCTTCTTCAAGTTGTTTTTTAGCTTCTTCTGCATCAGCTTTAGCCACGCCTTCTTTTAAAGTTGAAGGTGTTTGCTCTACTGCATCTTTTGCTTCTTTAAGTCCAAGGCCAGTTAAAGCACGAACGATTTTAATTACTTCGATCTTTTTAGCACCACCATCGACTAAAACGATATCAAATTCAGTTTTTTCTTCAGCTGCAGCTGCTGCACCACCTGCTGCTGCACCACCTGCTACCATTACAGGAGCAGCAGATACGCCGAATTTTTCTTCAAATTCTTTTACAAGCTCAGAAAGCTCAAGAACACTTAAATTTGAAATAAATTCTAATACATCTTCTTTAGAAATTGCCATTTTTTATCCTTTATTATTATTCAGATTCTTTTTTATTTTTAAGCGCATTTAAACCAATAGTGAAATTGGTGATTGGCGCATTCCAAACTTGCAAAAGCATAGCAAGCAACTCGTTGCGAGAAGGCATTTTCGCTAAAGCTCTAACCTTAGCAACATCTGCAACTTCGCCTTCAATATGGGCAGTTTTAATTTCGAATTTATCATTATTTTCTTCGAATTTAGCTGCTACTTTTGAAACGCTAAGTTGGTCCTCGCCCCAAAGATAAATATTAGTATCTTTAAGAACCAGACCTGTTTTACCGGAATTATTAAGAGCAATGCTAGCCAAAGTGTTTTTAATAATTTGAACTTTTACATTGTTTTCTCTCGCATTATTTCTAAGTTCTTCAAGCTTTTTAGTGCTCAAGCCTTTGTAATTACAAACTACAATTGCTTCGCTAATTTTAAATTCTTCTTGAAGTTTAGCAATAATCTCAACTTTTTCGCTTCTAGTCACATTTTCTCCTTTCCGATTGAGATTTCAAGCAGAGTGGTTTTACCCAAATTAAGCTTTCGCCTCGACTATCTCCAATCTAAAATAAACATCTCAAAAAACTAAAAATTCTTTCAAATGTTTATTTAAAAAGAGTTGCATTATAGCAACTCTTACTTCATATCAAGTAATTCTTGTGTTTCAAGTTTTACAGAAGGACTCATTGTTAAAGATAAAGCCGCACTTTTAATATATCTACCTTTAGCTGCTGCTGGTTTATGTTTATTAATTGCTTTAACAAAAGTAGAAATATTATCCCAAAGTTGCTCTTTAGAAAAACTTACCTTTCCAAGACCTGCGTGAATATTTCCTTGTTTATCTACACGGAAATTTACCTGTCCACTTTTAGCATTGTTAACTGCTTGAGCTACATCCATAGTAACTGTTCCGGTCTTTGGATTTGGCATCAAACCTTTAGGACCTAAGATTCTACCTACTTTACCTACAAGACCCATTAAATTAGGAGTTGCGATTAATACATCAAAATTCATATTGCCTTTTTGAATTTCTTCTATCAAATCATCACTTCCTACAATATCTGCTCCAGCATTTTTTGCTTCATCTGCCTTAGCATCTTTTGCAATAACAGCCACACGAACTTTTTTACCTGTTCCCGCAGGAAGCACAACAGAACCTCTAACCATTTGATCGGCATGTCTTGGATCAACATTAAGTTTAAGTGCGATTTCAACAGTTTCATCAAATTTTGCTGACTTTAAATTTCTTACTGTTTCAATTGCTTCATTTAAAGCATACTCTTTGCTTACATCAATTTTTTGTGATAATTCTTTTAATCTTTTAGTTATTTTAGCCATATATTTCTCCGCATTTTTAAAGTGCTACCGCTTTTTACCTTAGCGGTAAAAGGTTTTAATCTACAATTTCAACACCCATAGAGCGAGCTGAACCTGCAATAATTTTCGCAGCTTGATCTCTATCCTTAGTATTTAAATCTGCAATTTTTTTATCAACAATTTCTAAAACTTGGGCACGAGTTAATTTACCTACCTTATTTTTAAGTGGATTGTCTGTACCTTTAGAAATTCCAGCTGCTTTTTTGATTAAATCTGTAGCAGGTGGTTGTTTTGTAATAAAAGTAAAGCTTTTATCAGCATAAACAGTAATAACAACAGGGATATTAAATCCTGCCATATCCTTTGTTCTTTCATTAAAAGCTTTACAAAATTCCATAATATTTACACCTTGTTGACCTAAAGCAGGGCCTACAGGTGGCGATGGATTAGCTTTTGTAGCTGCAATTTGCAATTTAATTTCGCCTACGACTTTTTTAGCCATAACAAATCTCCTTACTTGATATAAAATTAAATAATTTTCTCAACTTGAGAATACAAGATCTCTACCGGAGTAGAACGTCCAAAAATAGAAACATTAAGTTTTAGTAATCCACGAACCATATCGTATTCTTCTACTATAGCAGTAAAGTTTGCAAATGGACCTTCTGTAATTCTTACATTTTCCCCTTCTTCGAAAGAAATTTTAGGCTTTGGAGCAGCACGGTTATGTACCTTTTCCAAAATTAAATTAATATCTTTTTCTGTCAAAGGAGTAGGTTTTTTTGATTCTCCAATAAAACGACCAACTTTTGGAAGAGATTGGATACGATGCCAAAGTTCTGTATTTAAATCAAGATGTGCAAAAACATAACCAGAATACAAACTTCTTTCGCTTATCTTCTCTTTTCCATTTTTAAATTCAATAACATCTTCAGTTGGAACAACAATTTCTTTTAGTTGCTCTTCGATTCCATTATCTTTTACTAAATTTTCAATGGCTCTTTTAACCGCCATTTCGCTACCAGCATAAGTTTGGATTGCATACCATTTATGAGTACTCAAAATTTGTTCTCCTTATACAATCGCAGAAACAATAGAGGACATAATCCAATCCACTAGCGCCAAAAACAAAGAAATAACCGTAACTACTACAAAAACTGTAATATAAGCATTTCTTACCTGTTCTTTTAAAGGAAAAATTACTTTCCTTAATTCGGCTTTTGATAATTTAAAATAAGTTATTAATTTTTCCATTTATTTAAACCTTAATCATGGCAGGGCAAGAGGGATTCGAACCCCCAACCATCGGATTTGGAATCCGGCGCTCTACCGTTGGAGCTATTGCCCTAGGGCATAAGCTTAACTTTTTAGCTTAACTTCTTTGTGAAGTGTGTGTTTTTTTAATCTTGGGCAATATTTTTTTAATTCCAATTTTTCTGTAGTATTTTTGCTATTTTTATAGGTGCTATAATTAATATCACCACATTCTTCACATTTCAAACCAACTTTAATTCTCATTTATATTTTCCTTAAAAAATTTAAAGCCAAGCACTAAACTTGGCTTTTAAAATTACTTAATAATTTTAGAAACAACACCTGAACCAACAGTTTTACCACCTTCACGGATAGCAAAACGAGTACCTTCTTCAAGAGCTACTGGTGCAATCAAGCTTACAGTGATTCTTACATTTTCACCTGGCATAACCATTTCAACGCCATCAGCTAATTTAATAGAACCTGTTACATCTGTTGTTCTTACATAGAATTGTGGTCTATAGTTATTAAAGAATGGAGTATGTCTACCACCTTCATCTTTATTTAAGATATAAACTTCAGCTTCGAAATCAGTATGTGGAGTAATTGATTTTGGTTTAGCAAGAACCATACCGCGGATAACTTCTTCTTTTTTTGTACCACGAAGAAGAACACCAACATTATCTCCTGCTTCACCCTGATCCATTTCTTTTCTAAACATTTCAACGCCAGTTACAGTTGTTGTTTGAGTATCTTTAATACCAACGATTTCTATAGTATCACCAACTTTTACAATACCTTTTTCAATTCTACCTGTAACAACGGTACCACGACCTGAAATTGAGAAAACATCTTCAATTGGCATTAAGAAATCTTTTTCAGTATCACGAGTTGGAGTTGGAATATAGCTATCAACAGCAGCCATAAGATCCATAATTTTCGCTGACCATTCACCATCTTGTCCAGCTTTTGCTTCTTCAAGAGCTTTTAAAGCAGAACCTGAAATAATAGGTGTATCATCACCTGGGAAATCATAAGAACTTAATAATTCTCTAATTTCCATTTCAACCAATTCTAAAAGTTCAGCATCATCAACCATATCTGCTTTATTCATAAAAACAACAATATATGGAACACCTACTTGGCGTGAAAGAAGAATGTGCTCTCTAGTTTGTGGCATAGGACCATCTGCTGCAGAAACAACAAGAATAGCACCGTCCATTTGAGCAGCACCCGTAATCATGTTTTTAACGTAGTCAGCGTGACCTGGACAATCAACGTGTGCGTAGTGGCGATTATCTGTTTCATATTCGATATGAGAAGTTGCAATAGTGATACCTCTTTCTTTTTCTTCAGGAGCGTTATCAATATTATCATAATCTTTAAGTTCTGCCAAACCTCTTCTTGAAAGAACAGCAGAAATAGCAGCTGTCAAAGTAGTTTTACCGTGGTCAACGTGACCGATAGTACCAATGTTTACATGTGGCTTATTACGTGAAAATTTTTCTTTAGCCATTTTTTCCTCCATATAAAAATTTAACAAGGCAAGTCTATATTTATAATTTTTTCAATTTTATGGAGCTCATAGCGGGAATTGAACCCGCGACCTCTCCCTTACCAAGGGAGTGCTCTACCTCTGAGCCATACGAGCGCTCAGAAAAATTATATAAAAACATAGACAACTAAAAAATAATTTTAGGGGATTTACTGTAAGTTAGAAAAAAATACAGCTCCCAGTCAAACTTTGGAGCGGGAAACGGGACTCGAACCCGCGACCCTCAGCTTGGAAGGCTGATGCTCTAGCCAACTGAGCTACTCCCGCAAAGCATGGTGGTGAGTCGTGGATTCGAACCACGGAAGGCGAAAGCCAGCAGATTTACAGTCTGCCCTCGTTGGCCACTTGAGTAACTCACCATAAATAAAATATTACATCTAATTTTATCGTAATATTCTGGTCAAACACTGCTAAAATAATGGAGCTGGTTAAGGGACTTGAACCCCCGACCTGCTGCTTACAAGGCAGCTGCTCTACCAACTGAGCTAAACCAGCAAATTAATTTAAAGACGATATTATATCTTAAAAAAAATAGTTTGTCAAGATTAAGCACTATAAATTATTTAAAAAACATTCTAATAATTAAAATTTCTCATCAAAAATCCAAAAACTAGGATTTTCATTAAAATTATTTATGATAATCAAATAAATTAAGAAATTTCTTAGCTCTTTCACTTTTAGGATTTTTAAAAAAGTCATCGGGAGTATTTTCTTCGATAATTTCTCCATTATCCATAAAGATTATTCTATCAGCTACTGCTCTTGCAAATCCCATCTCGTGAGTAACTATAAGCATAGTCATTCCATCTTTTGCTAAATTTAAAATCACTTCTAAAACCTCACGAACGATTTCAGGATCAAGTGCTGCTGTAACCTCATCAAAAAGCATAAGCTCTGGATTCATACAAAGACTACGCACTATGGCTATTCTTTGTTTTTGCCCCCCACTTAGCTCTCTTGGATAAGCATCAATTTTATGTGCCAAACCTACTTTTTCAAGCCAAATTTTAGCTTCTTGTAAAACTTCTTCTTTAGCCCTTTTTTGTACTTTTAAAGGACCTAAAAGTATGTTATCTTTCACGCTTAAATGTTCAAATAATTCATAGGATTGAAATACCATGCCCACTTTTTGACGCACCCTTGTCCAATCTTTAAAATTTTTATCGATCTTATCTTGTCCTATTTCTATAATCCCATCTGCAATTTCCTCAAGTCCATTAATACAACGCAAAAGAGTGGATTTTCCACAACCACTTGGACCTAAAATTACTACCACTTCTTTTTGTTTTACTTCTAAATTAATATTCTTTAAAGCATGATGAGAGCCATAATATTTTTGTAAATTTTTTATCTTTAAAATACTCATTTTAACTCCATTTTTTTTCTAATTTTCTAGAATATAAAGTAACAGGATAGCAAATTATAAAAAAGATAAAAAAGATTAAACCATATATAATAAATGGTGCTAAATCATTTTTGTTATTAAATTCTATGATTTGCTGTCCTACTTTTACAAGCTCTACCGCACCGATTAAATAAGCAAAAGTTGTGCTTTTAATCATGCGTGTTAACAAATTCATACTCATAGGCGTTAAACGACGCATAGCTTGTGGGATTATGACATAAAAATAACTTTGAGTTTTATTTAAACCAAGACTTGCTGCACTTTCGTATTGGTGCTTAGGAATGCTTTTTAAAGAAGTTCTCACCAAATCCATCATTTCAAAACTTCCCCAAATACTAAAAACGATAATAGCCGAACTTACACTGCTTAAATTTATACCTAACCATCTAGAAAGTCCAAAATATACCATAAAAAGCCATACTAACAACGGCATAACACGAACAAATTCCAAAGCAAAACGGCATAGAATATAAACATAACGATTTTTAAGGCTCATCAAAATACCTAAAAAAAGCCCTCCAAAAGAAGTTATAATAATGCTTACGATAGAAATTTCAAGCGTAATATACAAACCCTTCCAAAGCCGGCTTAGGGTATCTGGATTTAATAAATCAAACATTTGAAAACCTTTTTTCTAAAAAGAACAAAAACAAAGAAATAGGTAGAATGATACACAAATACCCCAAAAACAAAAGCAATAAAAGCTCATCTGTTTTATAAGTAAGAGAATTTAAACCCTTCATAACAGTGACTAAATCCGGCAAAGCTATAATACTCACAACAGAGGTTTCTTTAATAAGAAAAACAATATTCGCACTTATTCCTGGCAAGCAAACTCCTAAAGCTTGAGGTAATATAACATAACGCAAATTATTCAATTTAGTAAAACCTAAAGAAAGCCCTGCTTCAAATTGCTGCTTTTTAATAGCCTCAAAACCAGCCCTAAAACTCTCTGCCATATAAGAACCACCCAAGAAACTAAGTCCTACAATAGCACATGCAAACGCTGGACGTAAAGCCTCATCTACGCTTAAACAGATCAAATTCAAAGGTGGAATTTGTTCTAAATGAATATTAAATTTAGGCAAAGCATAATATAAGAAAAAAAGCTGTATTAACAAAGGAGTGTTACGAGAAAATTCTATATAAACCTTACAAAAAGCTTCCATAATCGTTATTTTAAAATAACTCATTAAAATACAAAAAAAGCCTATAATTATAGAAAAAATAATACCAAAGAAACTAAGTTTTAAAGTAAGCCAAGCAGCTGCAACGAAAGCATTTGAATTGGCCAGTATAAAATCAAAATCCATTTTATTCCTATTACCAAAGTCCTTTTTTTAAACCCTCTTTATCTAGTATTTCAATTTTACCCTTTTTTGTCTCAATTAGCTCTGAATTTTTAAATTCTTTTAAAATTCTTGACAAAGATTCAGCACGAACGCTTAAGTCCACCGCAATTTGTCTTTGCGAAATTTGAGTCAAATTCTTTTCATTTTCCAAAAGATATCTTGCAAGTTTACTTTTTAAATCCAAAGAATTTTCTAATAATTTTTTTTCTAAAATTTTGATTTTTTCAAAAAGAGATGAAATAAGCAAAAAATTAAATTCTTTATTTTGACTGCATAGGGTTTCAAAGTCCTCAAAATCAATTTCTAAAATTTCACAATATTCTTCACAAATAGCATTTGCTGGATATCTCAAACGCTTAAATGTAGGCATTTCGGCTATGAAATTGGGTGGTGTAAAATAATGTAAAGTAATCTCCTTTTCACCTGCTGTACTCTTATATACACGCACCCTACCCTTTAAAAGAATAAAAAATTTTAATGCCTTTTCGCCCTCAAAAAATAAAATATTATTTTTTTCAAATTTTCTTATTTTGCCTATACCTTTTAAAAAATCCAAATACTCTTGCATTGTAATATTTAACCTATGTTAATTTTATCTCATTTTGTTTGTGCTATATTAACGATAAATTTTTATCCAAAGGCAAACATAATGAAATATGAAACCATAAACAAAGAAAGTATAGCTAAACTTATGGAGCTTTTCTATGACAAAATAAGAAAAGATAAAGATTTAGGACCTATTTTCAACAACGCCATAGGAACCAGTGATGAAGCATGGAAAGAACATAAGGCAAAAATAGGAAATTTTTGGGCTGGAATGCTACTAGGAGAAGGTGATTATATCGGGCAACCTCTGAAAAAACATCTTGACTTACCTCCTTTTCCACAAGAATTTTTTGGAATTTGGCTAGGGCTTTTTGAAGAAAGTTTAGATAAAATTTACAATGAAGAAATGAAAAATGTTATTTTACAGCGTGCACAAATGATAGCCTCGCATTTTCAAAATATGCTTTATCGTTTTGGCGGACATTAAGATTATATTTTCATCAGATCTTTTTTTGCTTTTTCCAAAATGTATTCATCTTTGGAAAAATCAAAATATTTAAATTCGTTTCCATGCTGGATAAATCCATCAAGCAAATCTCCACTCAAACGATTTTTAAGATCAAGCTCTGCGATTTTAAAACCATCTAAAGTACTAGCAAATTCTTTTAATCGATTTGGAATTTCTTTGAGTTTTGTATAAAGATAACAAGTGCTTTTAAGTCCGACACGACCTACGCGTCCACGGAGTTGATGCAAGGTAGCAAGACCTAAGCGTTCTGCCCCCACAATAACGATAGTACTAAGCCTTGGCAATGAAATTCCTACTTCTACAACCGTAGTGCTTAACAAAATATTTCCCTCATCGCGAAACCGCTCCAAAATTTCATCTTTTTGTTTGTCTTTCCCATGCGTAACAAAAACTTTTTCATAATTATCCTCCCAATATTTCCTTGCTTGCTCTAAAGAAAGATAAGGAATTTTATCACTTGGATTGACTAAGGGGTAGATGATGATGATTTGATGATTTTGCGCAATTTCCTCTTTGATTTTTTCACTAAGTTTTGCAAAACCCTCATTTTGTATACAAAGAGTGGTAATATCCTTTTTAAAAGGCATTTCCTTGATAAAACTAAAATTTAAAAGCTCTGATTGTATCATGCTTAAAGTTCTTGGAATGGGCGTTGCGGAAAATTGTATAAAATGTGGGGCTAATTCATCTTCATTTAAAGAGTAAATTTGCTGACGCTGCGCAGAACCAAAGCGATGTTGCTCATCTATCATTACAAGTACAGCATTATGACTTTGAAGGTGAATGAGCGCATGAGTTCCTATAATCAAATTGGTTTTTTTGATTTTTTCTTCCAAATCTTTTTCTTTTTTGCCCCCTTTGATAAATAAAATATCCATAAATTCAGGTAAAAGTTTTTTTGCCTCTTCATAAAGCTGATGGGCAAGTATGCTAGTAGGAGCCATTAAGATAGCTTGTTTTGGATACACCATTAAAGCAGCACCTAGCAAAACCAAAGTCTTACCACAGCCCACATCTCCCATAATCACTCGTCTTTTAGCCTCTTTAGAGCTTAAATCTTGCTCTATATCCTTTAAAGCATTTAATTGATCGCGAGTGGGTGAAAAAGGTAAATTTTTTAACCAATTGGCTATATTAAAAATTTCAATTTCATAAGCTTTAAAATGGTTTTTTTTAGCTTTTAAGCGTTTTAAAAAATTATAAATTTCAATATATTTTAAATCTTTCTCAAAACGCTCCAAATTCTCAAACATTAAAAAACTTTTTTCATCATAAGCATGCAAATTTAAAAGAAAATGGATGTATTTATCTTCAATCCCGCTTTCTTTTAAATTTTCATAATTAAGATATTGGTGTATAAATTCAGAAATTTTGTTATCTTGTAAGCCTTGAATTTGATATTTTGGAGCAAAGCCTGCAAAAGAAGCTAAAATTTTAGGATTATTAAACTGCCAAATATGACCAAAACGCGTAAGTTTTGCATGTAAAATAAGCTCTTTGCCTATTTTGCAAACTCCAAAGTGCCAAGCCCTAGGATGAAAAAACACAAAAGAAATGTCTTGATTCCATTCCTTGCAAAATCCCAAACCAAAAAGCTGGCCTTTTTTCGAATGAATACTTTTAATGATTATTTTTTGAGTACACAGCTCATTTTCTTTCGGCATTTTACTAGGACTCAAATTTTCGATTTTTTTAGGTAAGATAAGCGCTAAATCGATCGCGCTTTTAATTTTTAATTTTTTAAAAAAATCAAAATCATTTTCTTTAATTTTCATTTGCAATACTTGCAAAATTTAAATCTAAAATTTCATTATGCTTTCGTATGTAAGCATTTAACTCTTGAAGTTCTACTTTTTCTATGAGCTTTAATTCTTCTTTATAATATCCTTTTGGCAATCCCTGATAATACTCGTTAAAGCTTATCGACAAACGCCTACTAAGACTTTCATAACGCAAAGGAGTTGAACCTATGAGAAAATTTTTAGCCTGCACAAGCTCATTTTGACTCACCCCTTCTTTTACAAAATCTTTAAATACTTCTTTAACTATCTTTTTAGCTTCTTTAGCGCTTTCATTTTTAGTTTGCAAATAACCAAAAACTCTAGTAAAAGATGCATTCATATCAAGCATAGCATAAGCAGAATACGCAAGCCCTCTTTTAACACGAATTTCTTCCATTATCCTTGATCCAAAACCGCCTTGACCTAAAATAAATAGTGCGATTTTTGCAAGATAAAAATCCTTATCATTAAATTTTGTAAAAAAGGGTGCAGCAAAGTAAATATAGGCTTGTTCGCTTTCTTTTCTGATTTGGATTATGTCTTTATTTTTTGAGTTAATTTCATAAGTTTTTTGTGAATTTTGACTGCCTTTTTGAAGTTTTGCTAATAATTTATCTAATAAGCCTTTAGCCTTTTCTTGGGCTAAATTTCCACCTAAAATCACTACAAGATTGCTTAAATTAATATTTTTCTTATAAAAACTTTCCAAGTCGCTTAAAGAAATTTGCTTGATAGTTTTTTCATCACCATCATTTGGACTTTGAAATTCTTTACATCCAAAAATTTCGCTATTAAGCAAATTTTTTGCTAAATAATCAAAATCACTATTTTTACTAGCAAGCTCACCTAGGGCATTAATTTTTAGTTTTTCTAAAATTTTTTCTTCAAATCTAGGATTTAAAAGTAAATTTTCTAAGTGTTTTAAAGCAAATTCAAAATTTTCTTCTAAGCAAGAAAGATTGATTTCCAAACTTTCAAAACCACTACTTGCTTCCAAATTTACAGCTTTAAATTCCAATTCTTTAAAAAAGCTATCGTCTACACCCTCGTTTAAAATTCTTGCAAACATCTTTGCAAGTCCTGCTATCTCATCATAACTTCTTCCACAGTTTCTAAAAACAAGCTTTAAAATAACAATAGGAAAATCATTATTTTCCTCAAAAATAAAAGGAATTTTTATCTCATTAACTTCTAAATTCTGCATTAAAACCTTTCTAAAATTTCATAAGCTGTATTGCGCTTAGCGGGATTTTCGCCTAAACTTTTAATCAATCTTATCATCTCATCTTGATTCATTCTATAACTCGCACCCGCAGCGCTTACAACATTTTCCTCCATCATAGTTGAACCTAAATCATTGGCCCCAAATTTTAAAGCAAGTTGCCCAATCAATGAACCTTGCGTTACCCAAGAACTTTGCAAATTTTTAAAATTATCCAAATAAAGTCTAGCTAAAGCTAAGAGTCTTAAATATTTGTTTGAACTTTGCTTCATAATTTCAGGATGCTTTTGGATTAATGCTGTATTTTCGCTTTGAAAGCTCCATAAGATGAAGGCCCTAAAACCTCCTGTTTCATCTTGTAATTTTCTTAAATGTTCAAAATGATCGATAATCTCCTCATCACTTTCAACCGTTCCAAACATCATAGTAGCAGTACTTTTCATACCAATTTCATGAGCTCTTCTATGCACTTCTAACCAAGTAGCAGTATCGCATTTATTAGGCGCGATAATATCTCGCACTCTATCGCTTAATACCTCAGCACCCGCTCCAGGTATTGAAAACAAACCTTTAGCTTGAAGTCTTTGTAAAACTTCAGAAATTGAAATTTTAGAAGCCTTAGCAATATAAGCAATCTCAACTGCAGAAAAGCCATGCACGGTAATATTTGGATAATGCTCTTTTATCCATGAAACAAGCTCTTCATACCATTCTATTTTTAGTTTAGGATGCACCCCACCTTGAAAAAGAATTTGCGTCCCTCCGATAGCTTCGAGCTCTTCAATTTTTTTACCGATTTCTTCAAAGCTTAAAATATAAGCATCATCTTCTTTATGATGGCGATAAAAAGCACAAAAAGAACAATCTATACAACAAACATTAGTATAATTTATATTTCTATCCACAACAAAGGTAGTGATTTTTTCAGGATGAAGTTCTAATTTTCTTTGGTAAGCCATTTCTCCAAGCTCTACTAAATTTGCATTCCTTAACAAATAAAGAGCTTCTTCTTTATCTAATCTTTTCAAGTTATTTCCTTAAAATCCATTTTTAGCTTTATTATAGCATTTAAAAACATAAATTATGCTATAGTTTCGCTTATGAATTATATTGACTTATTGAAAAATAATAAAAATATTAGAATACTAACCTTAGTGCAATTTATCGTATATTTTGGTGCGTGGTTTTCCCAAACAGGTGTTTTTACTCTTTTAGTAAGCCTTAACGCTCCCACTTGGGCAACGGCTACAAGCGCTATGCTTGCTTTTTTACCAGGAGTTTTACTTGCTCCTATTAATGGGGTTATAGTAGAAAAAAATAAGCCTAAAAAGCTTTTATTGAGTATGATTAGCATAGAGCTTGTTTCCATTTTCTGTCTTATCTTTGTAACAAGTCTTAGTATGCTTTGGCTTTTATTTATTTTAATTTTTGTTAGACTTTGCGTGGCTTCGATTTATTTCCAAGCTGAAATGAGTTTGCTAGCTAAAATTTTAAATCCAGAAGAACTCAAACTTGCCAATGAAATGCATAGTGTAATTTGGGCAGTTTCTTATACAGCAAGTATGGCAAGTGCAGGAATTTTTATCAATTTTTTTGGTATAAAAGCAGCATTTTTGTTTGATTGTTGCCTTATAATTATTGGAATTTTACTTTTAACCAGACTTCATATTCCTCATTTTAAACAAAAAATTCAAAATAAATTTTTCACTTTGATTAAAGAAGGTTTTTTATATGTTTTGCAAAACAAAATCATCCTTCATCTTATCATATTGCATGCTTTTATAGGATTTACTGCTTATGAAACACTCGTAACTTTATTAGCTCAACACGAATATAAAGAAGTTTTATCTGCTGCTTTAGTTATAGGATTTTTAAATGCTATAAGAGCTTTAGCTTTGGCCTTTGGTCCTCTTTTTCTAAGTAGAATTACAAACAATAAAAATATATTTTTTCTATATCTAGGTCAAGGTTTGGGAATTATACTTTGGGCTTTAACTCAGTTTAATTTTTATATTTCGTTTATAGGTCTTATTGCTGCGGGATTTTGCACCTCATCTCTTTGGGCTTATACTTATACAATGATTCAGAAAAACTGCGATAAAGCTTACTATGGAAGAGTTATTGCTTATACGGATATGGTTTATCTTAGCTTTAGTGCTCTTATTTCTCAACTCATGGGTTTATTATTCGAACAAGGCCTTAAACTCGCTACGATTACAGCTTTGCTTGGAATCATATTTATATTTGCAGCTTTTTATTGGAAATGGTTTGATAAGAAATATTTGTGAATTTTATAAATTCACAAATTAAAAGATTAAATTTTAAATAAATCTTGCAAGTTTTTTAGAGCTTCTTCATTGCTTAGAGTATTGTTTGTGGTATGAGTATTAACCTCATTAAGTTCGATTTCATAACCGCTAAGCATACCCGCAAGACGAATATTAATACCACTTTTTCCAATAGCTTTGCTTTTTTGCTCGCTGTTTAAAGTTACAATTGCTTTTTCATTTTCAATCTTTACAGAACTCACTATAGCAGGGGCTAAGGCTCTTGCAATTAAAATTTCAGGCTCATTGCTAAATTCAATACAATCTATATTTTCATTGTGTAATTCTTTGCTTACTGCATTGATCCTAACCCCTTTTACACCTACAGTAGCTCCCACAGGATCAATATTTGCTCCATTTGCTTGAAGTATAATTTTTGCTCTTTCTCCAGGAATTCTAGCACATTTAACTACGCTTACATATCCGTCTTTAATTTCAGGCACCTCTGCTTCAAGCAAGCATTCTAGAAATTTAGGGCTCGTGCGACTTAGCTCCATTTTAATGCCCTTATCTGTATAAACACGACGTATCACAGCCTTAACAACATCGCCCACTTTAAATTTTTCACCCTTAATGCGATTTTTCCTTGGCAAAAAAGCTCTTAACTCATCTATCTCTATATAAGTATTTTCTTCATTATCAATTCGCACAACATTTCCAAAAACCATTTGGCCGACTTTATTTTTATATTTTTCAAAAATAGTTTGCTCAAGCAGCTTTTGTATGTGGTATTCTAATTCTTTGTGTAAAATATTTACAGCTGTTCTTCCTAAATTTTCTAAAGAGCATTCATAGGTGAGCTCATCACCGATTTCAACATCAGGTGCTTCTTTTTTGGCTTTGCTAAATTCAATGTAACTTTCTTTATTTTCATTCAATCTCTCATCATTGTCAGCCACAACTGTAATTTTTTGATAAAGATTTAAATTTTTTCTATCTACAAAAAAGTCATATTCTTGCCCATAAATTCTTTTTGCTGTATTTATCAAAGCTGTAATAACTTTTTCTTTTACGCTTTCTATATCCAAATTTTTCTCATTCGCAATGCTTTCTATAATGTCTGCGATTTTTTCCATAATTATCGATACCTTTTCTTTTGGGATTTTTTTAAGAAAGTAGATTAAAAGTATATCTTTAATAAGTTTAATTAAAAGTAAAATTTGATAAAATTATAGATTTAAAAGACGCTAAGGATACAATTATGGATTTAAAATTGGCAAGAAATTTAATCAATGAAGAGCCTAAAAATATTAGTCTAGCTAAAATTGAAGAGGCTGTAAATCAAGAAGGACAAAAGTTTTTTTATTTTGATAAAGAAAATTCACACAAAGATCTTATTGCCTTGGTTGAGCACTTTGAAAAAAAAGGCTTAAGTGTTTATCATAGAACTATCAGATATGGTTTAGATAGTAATGATTTTATGTATGAGGTTCACATTCTTTGAGCTCGAAAAAACTTTTTATTCAAACCTTAGGCTGTGCAATGAATGTCAGAGATTCTGAACATATGATAGCAGAACTGACACAAAAGGATAATTATACTTTAACAGAAGATATCAAAGAAGCAGATTTGATACTTATCAATACCTGCTCTGTGCGTGAAAAACCTGTACATAAGCTTTTTTCAGAAGTGGGTGGATTTGAAAAGGTTAAAAAATCGGGTGCAAAAATAGGAGTTTGTGGTTGCACAGCTTCGCATTTAGGAAGTGAAATCTTTCGTCGTGCCCCTTATGTGGATTTTGTATTAGGAGCTAGGAATATTTCTAAAATTACCGAAGCTGTTAACACTCCTAAATTTATGAGCGTTGATATAGATTATGATGAGAGTGAATTTGCTTTTGGTGATTTTAGAAATAGCATTTACAAATCATATATTAATATCTCTATAGGTTGTGATAAACATTGTACTTATTGTATAGTTCCGCACACAAGAGGAGATGAAATTTCTATCCCTTTAAATATTATCTACAAAGAAGCACAAAAAGCAGTAGATAAAGGCGCTAAGGAAATTTTCCTACTAGGACAAAATGTTAATAATTACGGCAAAAGATTTAGAAATGAACATAAAAAAATGGATTTTTCAGATCTTTTAGAAGAACTTAGCACCATAGAAGGTTTAGAACGTATCCGCTTCACAAGTCCTCATCCTCTACATATGGATGATAAATTTTTAGAAGTATTTGCCAAAAATCCAAAAGTTTGCAAATCAATGCATATGCCTTTACAAAGCGGCTCAAGTCAAATTTTAAAGTCTATGAAGCGTGGCTACACTAAAGAGTGGTATCTAGATAGGGCATTAAAGTTAAGAGAACTTTGCCCAAATGTTAGCATATCAACAGATATTATTGTTGCATTTCCAGGAGAAAGCGATAAAGATTTTGAAGAAACTATGGAGGTTTTAGAAAAAGTACGCTTTGAACAAATGTTTTCTTTTAAATACTCCAAGCGTCCTTTAACCAAAGCTGCTACTATGCCAAATCAAATCGATGAAGCAATAGCTTCAAGTCGACTTAGTACTCTACAAGCTCGTCATAATGAAATTTTAGACGATATTGTCAAAAAACAAGAAAATAAAACTTTTAAAGTTCTTTTTGAAGAATTAAGAGCGGGCAATGCTATTGCGGGTAGAACAGATAATAATTTTTTGGTGCAAGTTGAAGGCAGTGAAGAACTCTTAGGAACTTTTAAAGAAGTAAAAATTACTAATGCAAAGCGTATGGTTTTATATGGGGAAATCATTTAAAATAGCTTTTATAGCACGCTTAGTTTTCATTCTACAATGGCTGATTTTTATTACTTGCAAAAAAACTTATAAAGGCGATAAAGTTGATCAGGATTCTTATGTGATACTTTTTTGGCATGGGCGTCTTGCCCTTATGCCTTTTGCCTTTAGGCATTTTGGTAAAAAAGGGAAAAAAGCTTATGTTATGATCTCTCATCATAGAGATGGAGAGCAAATTGCTAGAATTATTAAATTATTTGGACTAGATACAGTGCGAGGAAGTACTTCAAAGGGAGCTAGCACAGCTCTTCGAAGTGCTTTTAAAATTCTAGACGAAAATCACGATGTAGTCATCACTCCTGATGGACCACGCGGACCTTATCATAGTATTTCAGATGGAGCAGTATTGCTTGCGCAGAAAAAAAATGTTAAAATAAGAATTTTAAACTATGAGGCGAGAAATTTTTGGGAATTTAAAAGTTGGGATAAAATGATTTTACCTAAGCCTTTTACTCATTTAGTCTATAGGCTTAGCGAACCCTTGGATATTTCAAGTTTAGATAAAGATCAAGCTAAATTTTTTTTACTTGAACATTTTAAAAATATTGAACAAATGGATAAATTTTAAGGAATAAAATGTTATTTTTACTTAAAAAAATATTACCACAACTTTTCACAAGTATTATTTTAGAAGACAAAAAAAACATCCTTAAAACTTCTATATATAAAAACCAAAAACTTATAAGTAGCAATGAAAAAACTTTCGACAAAAGTGAAAAATTATTAGAATATGTAAAAACACTCAATAGCAAATTTTTATTTTACCATACAGCATTATTTTTAAATGTTAAAGAGCAAGGTTTGATTCCTAGTAAAAATGATAAGGATTTTGAACGATTTAATGTAGGCAAAATGAGCTTAAAATCCGTCACATTAAATAATGCTTTAATATACACAGCGACAGAACACATAGAATATTTTAATGAATTTTTTGAGGATTATGGTGGTTTGGATTTTTTATATTCTCCTTTTGCTATACTTTATCATAATATTTTAAAAGAAAAACCAAGTAATGACAAAATAACTCTTTATGCTTATAGACATGAGTACATTTTAACCCTTATAATTTGCCGAGGTGTTGAAATTTTATATGGAGATATCATTTTCTTTGAAGAAGAATTGGGCTTAGAAATTGAAAATCAAGAAGAGAATTTAGATAGCCTAGGCAAAGATATATTAAGCGATACTGAAGTAACACTTGATAATTTTAATGAAACTCTAGAAGATAAGCTCAACGCTCTTGATCAATTTGATGATAATGATCTAGAACATAACGAAGATGATTCAGGGTTCTTAGATGGTAGGGATAAACTCGATCTTGAAGAGATGAATCAATTTGGCAACGACATGGAGCTTTGTCGCCATATAGTCATGAGTATTGAAAAATTTTACAAGGATGAAAAATATCAGAGTGTTTTTATTGATAATATTTTTATCCTTAGCACAAAAGAACTCGATCAAAGCGCTATTGAATTTTTGGAAGAAGAAACTTTATTAGAAATTCAAACTAAACAAATCAATACTTTAGATTCAATTACAGAACTCATGCAAAAGGAGCTTCAGTGACAACCTATAGCTTCATAAAGCCTAGAAAAAAGCCTATCTTTACACTCTTTGATAAAATATGGCTGGGACTTTTTAGTTTTGGTATATTTTTTATATTTGCAATATATTTTTTATACCTTACCAAGATTGCATTAACACATAATCTAATAGAAGAACAAAAAGAACAAGTTTTACAATTTCAAAATAAAACACAAGAAAATGGACAATTATATAATATTCTCTTAGAACAAAGTGAAATTGCAAATACCTTTTATACCCAAAACCAAGCTTTTAAAAATAGCTTAAAAAATCTTTTTGACATAATAGTCAAGACCGATGGAATCACTCTTGAAAGCGTAGAGCAAGAAAAAAATTCTCTTAAGCTTATAGGGGTTACACCTACAAAAGAAATGTTTGCCTTACTTTTAGAAACTCCATTGAAAAGTATTTTTGATCAGAGTTTTACAACTTATTATCGCTTAAACAATGGTTGGTATCGCTTCATTAGTATAAGTAAACAAAATTCAGGAGTTTTACAATGAAAGATAAAAGTCTTGAAGAATTAAATATTTTAAAGATTATTGTTTATGTTTTAAGCTTTATCACTGTATGTACTGCTTTGATTTTATTTTTATTATTGCCTGTGCTAAAAGATTACAAGCAAACCCATTTAAGAAAAAATTCACAAGCAGCTATATTTAATGCAGCGAAAGCTAAGTTAGATGCCAGTGAAAATAAACTAATCACACTAAGAACAGAAAACAATAAAAGCTTAGAACAATTTGAACAACAATTCAATCTAGCACATCTTCAAAATTTTTTAGAAAAATACTTTGAAAATATACAGATAACAGAACTTGAACTAGATAAAAAAGAAAAATATCTTACCCATAGAATCAACATTCGAGCATTGATAAATAATCCTAGACGCTTATATGACTTTGTAGATGCCTTAGCTCAATATAACAATCTTATAAAGATTGATTATCCCATGACCTTAAAGGCTAGTGATCATGGGATAATGATAAATCTTAATGTGCAAATTTACTCAAACTAAACTTACATTCTCGCCTTTTAAAACCTGATTCATTGTATTCATAGCACACATTTTTCCACACATAGAGCAAGAATTTAAATCATCAGGGCGTCTTTCGTTAAACATTTTTTTAGCTTTTTCGCCATCAATAGCAAGTTTAAACATTTTCTCCCAGTCAATATCTTGTCTTGCCTTACTCATTTCATCATCTCTTTTTCTTTCTTTTGGAAGTTTAGCTAAATCTCCTGCATGAGCTGCAATCTTAGTAGCTACTATACCATCTCTAACATCATTTAAATTAGGCAATCTTAAATGCTCAGCAGGAGTTACATAACAAAGTATATCAGCACCCGCAGCAGCGGCCACAGCACCACCGATAGCTCCGCTTATATGATCATATCCAGCACCAATATCCGTAACCAAAGGCCCTAGAACATAAAAAGGAGCACCTTTGCAAATGCGTTTTTCAATTTGCATATTGGCTTCAATCTCATTAATTGCCATATGCCCAGGTCCTTCTATCATCACTTGAACACCTGCTTCCCATGCTCTTTGAGTGAGTAAAGATAATTCGATAAGTTCAGAAATTTGCGCCGCATCACTTGCATCATGTGTAGATCCTGGACGCAAAGCATCGCCTAAAGATAGGGTCACATCGTATTTTAAACAAATTTCAAGCAAATCATCATAGTATTCAAAAAAAGGATTTTCAGCTTCTTTCATAGCCATCCACGCATAAAGCACCGATCCTCCTCTAGAAACTATATTAGTAAGTCTTTTACTTTCTTTAAAAACTCTAGCCGCACGCGAATTTATACCCGCATGTATAGTCATAAAATCAACTCCGCTTTTTGCATGATGATAAACCACATCTAAAAAATCTCTAGCGCTGATTTGTTTTAGATCTTTTTCTAAAAACCCTACCGCATCATAAACTGGAACTGTTCCTATCATGGCTTTTGAAACTGCGATAAGCTCGTCTCTAAAGCGACTTGTTTTGCCATAATTACTTAAATCCATAATAGCTTCGATTCCAAATTTGTGAGCAAGCTCTACTTTTTTCATCTCCTCACTATAATCAACACAATCATTTGAAACACCTAAATTCACATTCACTTTAGTACGAAGTCCAAGTCCTATGCCATTTGGATCAAGACTTTTATGATTGATATTCGCCGGAATGATAATCTTACCACAAGCTATATTTTCAAGCAAAAAATCTTTGCTTACTTCTTCTTTTTGGGCAACAATCTCCATTTCTTTGGTAAAAATACCTTCTTTAGCATAAAGCATTTGAGTTTTCATAATTTATCCTTTAAAAAATTTGGATAAATGAGGGTGCAAGTAAATTGTAGAAAGTATAAATCTTCCCGACGCTAGCATTATCTAGTTCCGGTTCGGTCTAAGCTTTTAGCTTACTCTCAGCCTGTATCACAAGCTCCCGTCATTTATGTTTTAATTATACTCTTTAAATATTTTATTTTTGCTTTATACGAGAAGTCTTAGTAAAATTTATAAGTTCTTCAGTGGTTTTGATATGATAAGGAAGTTTGCCAAGGCAATGTTTAAAAATTTCAGCCGCAGCCAAAGCATCATTTAAGGCTCTGTGATGAGCATTTTTTATCCCTAAAAGTTCTTTTAAAACATCTAGTTTATATCTTGGGCTTTCTATACAGCATTGCGCAAATTCTATGGTGCAAATACGACGATTAAGCAAAATTCCAAAACCGCATTCATTTAAGGCCTTGGAAATAAAACCATAATCAAAACGCACATTATGTGCGACGAAAATACTATCTTTTAAAAAAAGTCTAAAATCATTTAAAACCTTAGTCAAACTAGGCGCATCTTTTACCATATCTAAATTAATTCCTGTAAGTTCTGTAATATTTTCAGGAATTTCTTTTACCTGCACTAAGGAGCTAAAACGATCAATTTCTTGCAAATTTTTTATCTTAACTGCACCTATTTCTAAAATTTGTCCGTTTTTAATCCCACCTGTACTTTCTATATCTACAATACAAAAAATTTCTTCTTTAATCTTTTTTGTACGCGTTTGCAAGGTAAAAATATTATTTTTATCTAAGGTCAAACCCAAACCCAAAAGCTCAAAAGTTTCCAAATCAAGCTCATAATCTTTTAATTCTTCAATCTTCTTAAATTCCTTGATTACCCACTCATAGGGCTTACTTTGCTTACTTAAAACAGAAATAATCTGATCAATTTGCTGCAAACTCAAAATTCAAGCTTTAAAGATGAAATTGAAGTTTTATAATCATTTGAAGAAAAAATATAACTTCCAGCGACTAAAATATCTGCACCCGCGGCTTCTAAATCGCTTGCATTTAAACCATTGATTCCGCCATCAACCTCTATAAAAACCTTAGCATTTCTTTCATCGATCAGTCTTCTTAATTCTTTGATTTTATCATATACTAAAGGTAAAAATTTTTGTCCGCCAAAGCCAGGATTAACACTCATTAAAAGCACCATATCTACAAAGTCTATCATATGTTTTATAGAATTTATAGGAGTATGTGGATTTAAAACAATAGCAGGGTGAATTCCTTGACTTCTTATATACTCGCAAAGCCTTATAGGATGAGGCTCACTTTCTATATGAAAAGAAATAAATTTAGGTTTGATAGGGGTAAAAAGATCTACAAATTTACCTACATCTTTTACCATCAAATGAACATCTAAAGGAATTGAAGTAATAGTTGAAATTTTTTCTATCACACAGGGTCCAAAGGTTAAATTTGGAACAAAGTGTCCATCCATAACATCAATATGCAAAAGATCAGCTCCCGCCTCATCGATTGCTTTAATCTCTTCTTCTAGTTTTAAAAAATTGGCCGATAATAAACTCGGAGCTACATACATAAAATTAGCCTCATAAAGTAAAAAATTTTAAAGAAAAACATTTTATCTATTTATAAATTAAAAATAGTATAAATATTTGAATATTTTAAGCTTAAATTTGATAGAATCTTGATTTAAAATTTCCAAAGGATGCAAATATGGCAAGAATATGTCAAATCACAGGCAAGGGACCAATGGTGGGTAATAATGTCAGCCATGCTAACAATAAAACAAAAAGACGCTTTTTACCTAATCTTAGAACAGTTCGCGTAACCCTAGAAGATGGTACTACAAGAAAAATGAGAATTGCTGCTTCTACTTTAAGAACTTTAAAAAAACAAAACTCTAAATAAACTCTTGAGGATTCGTCCTCAATGACCTTAAAATTCTTCAATTATCATTACTTTATTTAACAAATTGCTAATTTGTAACATATTTAAGATTTATTGAATTGTTCAGTATTTTTTAAGCCAAAAATATCATTTAATTAGCTATAATGTAACATATCATTTAATATTTTTTAAATTTTATCAATTTTTAAGGAGAATTTTATGCTACATGAATATCGCGAACTTATGTCAGAGTTAAAAGGAAAAGATGCGCATTTTGATAAGTTATTTGAGCGCCATAATGAACTTGACGATCAAATTAAAGACGCAGAAGAAGGAAGAGCCCTATTAAGTGATATTGAAATTTCAAATCTTAAAAAAGAAAAATTACATATTAAAGATGAGTTGAACCAATATCTATCAAACTACAAAAAATAGGGTACAAATATGTTTGGAAGTAAAATAAATCATACAGAACTTCAAAATATCAAAAATGAAAACCAAAATCTTGCTCATCAGCTTGAGAAAATCAAGGCTGAAAATTTAGAGTTAAAAGATAAAATTTCAACCTTAGAGCAAGAAGCTTTAGAGTCAAAATTAAAAACCGATCTTTTAAATGTATTATTAGGCGGTGTTTTGAAAAATATTACCATAGTTCAAAGCGATATGCTTGAAAATGTTAATAAAGCTGAAATTATTTCTAATTATTCTAAAACTTCACTAGCAGAAATGGATGAATTAAATCATATAGCTAATTCTATAAATGCTTCTTTAAGCGATATTACAGAATCAGCTAATAAAACACGCGATGTTGCAGGAACCTTACATCGTAGTGTTGATGAGATTACTAATGTAATCAATCTTATCAAAGATGTATCCGATCAAACCAATCTTCTAGCATTAAATGCTGCCATAGAAGCTGCTAGAGCAGGAGAACATGGTAGAGGTTTTGCTGTTGTGGCAGATGAAGTTAGAAAATTAGCTGAAAAAACTCAAAAAGCTACAACAGAAGTGGAAATGAATATCAATCTTCTAAAACAAAATGCAAATGAAATGTATACTCAAAGTGAGCAAGTGGAAAAAATTTCTATTAATTCTAATGCACATATTATGAGTTTTTCAGAAAAATTTACCCACTTAGTCAATGAAGCACACTCTACAAATTCAAATGCCGTAGGCATTGCTTCAGAAGCATTTGTATCTTTGGCAAAGCTTGATCATATAGCATTTAAACTCAATGGATATAAAGAAATTTTTGCAAAATCTGGACAACAATTAGCAGATCATACAAGTTGTCGTTTAGGCAAATGGGTAGCAAGTACTGGAAAAGAAAGATTTGGCAACAGCAAAAGCTTTACAAAAATCAATGAGCCACATCAAAAAGTGCATGAAAATATGAATAGTGCTATCCGTATCGCGAGCACAGAAGATGCAAGCTTAGGCAATACTCAAGATGCAATTATCAAAAAATGTGAAAATGCTGAAAATGCATCTTTACATTTATTTGATGTATTTAAAGAAATGCTTAATGAAACGAATTAATCAAATTCTTTGCCTTATTTAAGGCAAAGCTCTTTCTTTTCTTTTAAAAACCACAAATAAGCAAAATCAAGCAAGGGTGTATGGATTATCTTTTTAGAAAATTCTTCATATTCGTTAATCTTTACAAAAACAGCCTCTATTTGCTCATCCTCAACGCCACCTCCTTCACAAACCTTATCATTCTCATCTACAATTGCAAAATAAAAACTTTGTCTGCTAGCTCCTGAACCAAAGCCTGTATAAAAATCACCCACTTTTTCAAATTCTTTAGGAGCATAACCTACTTCTTCGATACATTCTTCTTTAGCTATTTGTTCCAAGGGTAAATCTTTATCCACAAGTCCTGAACAAAGTTCTATGGTATAGCCCATATTTTCATCTTTTTGATAGTTTTTATCTTGCTTTTGATGATACCAAAGCGGTATGCGAAATTGACGAACGAAAATAAAGCTTTTCAATTCTTTATGGTATAAAAGAATTGAAACGCTATCTTTAGATTCTATAAAATCCCAAGTGCAAAGCTTGCCATTACTTTCATAGCTGAATCTTTTAGGTTTGATATACTTAGACTCACAAAAAGGAAGCTCTTTTAAATTTTTAAATATCATAAAACAAAGCCTTTATTTTTTCTTCATTATACTTTGTTTTTACTTGTTTTAAGTTAAGATACTCTCCTTTTTTTCATTTTAAAAATCATATTTGTAACTTAACCAAAAACTTCTTCCTTCTGTATAATCTTGATAGCGATTTGCATAGCCTCCTGGATTAGCATTATCCCATCTTGTAACTTGTGGATCAAAGAAATCTTTGTCGAAAAGATTTTGCACTGTAAAACTTAAACTTGATTGTTTATCGATTTTATAATTTACTCCCAAATCCACTATATAAAAAGGCTTATATTTTTGCCATGGCAAAGTTCCACTACCGCCACCTTTTGATCTGGCTATAGTATCAAGTCTTGCGCGTGCTTTAACATAAGAGCTGAATTTGCCTTGCTCGTAATTTAATTTTAGCATAGCAATATGTCTTGGCAAATTTTCTATTCTATCTCCACCAAACCAATTTGTCTGTCCATCCTTATAACGATTATCCATGAAAGTATAACTTGAATTGACACTAAAGCCATTATAAGGTTTTGTATTGAAAGCAAATTCAACACCCTTGGTTTGCGTTTTGCCAAGATTGATAGAACGCTCGCATGTAACACCATTGGCACAATCAATACCATTTTGTGTTCCCATTAATTCTTCACTACTGATTTGATTTTTAAAATCAGTAATAAACCCTGTAATAGAATAATGAGCAAAATCAAATATCCTAAAATCAACTCCCAACTCATAATTTGTACTTTCTTCAGGTTTTAAATCAGGATTTCCAAAAGAAGCACTTCCGTTGCTATAATTATAATAACCATTAGTAAGTTGTTTTGCTGCTGGAGTTTTATAGCCCATAGCTACACCTCCTTTAAAAGCAACATTATCATTTAAATGATAAACAAGATATACTCTAGGAGTTAGTTCAGAATCAAACAAATCGCTATAAATATAACGCAAGCCTGTAGTAAAAATCAAATCATCGCTAATAAAATATTCACCCTCACCATAAAGCGCAACCGTAGTTTGATCAAGATTTTTACCCCTTACTTCACTACCTGCACTTTCTTGATCGTTTTTAAGCGTCTCATAGTCTATTCTTGTTCCAAAAGTGCTTACCAAATTTCCATATTTATCCAAATTCCAAGGCAAGACAACCTTTCCTTCCCCTACCCAAATTTGACTATGTAGTTCTTTATCTTTGGTGCTGCCATACTGTAAATACGCATTACTTGTTCCAAATTCATAATTTCCATCATGGTTTAAAACAACATTATCTTTAAACAGCTGCCTTTCGCTTTTGATAGCCCTACCACTTGTAGAATTTACTGAAATTTCATTGACATAACGCTCAACATCTAAATAAACATTATTGCTATCATTCACAGTCCAATTCAGTCTTGACCCAAAACCCAAACTCGTAAAATATCCAGGACTATGACTTGCGATTTGATAATTTTCAGGTCTTTGAGTACCATTACTCCAAACCGGCGTAGGCCATTTTAAATCAGAAGCTGCCTTATCATAATACTTAATCCTAGCAGAAATTGAAAGCGTATCTTCAATCAAAGGTGTAGCCACATAAGCATTAAAACCACTCGCATTTCCATATTTATTAGAATGCTGCTGTAAAAGGGTGTTAAATTCTATACTCGCTTCGGTTTTATTAGGATTTTTTTTAGTAATGATATTTATTACCCCGCCTACTGCATCACTACCATAAAGCGTAGAAGCAGGTCCGCGTATCACTTCAATACGCTCTATCATAGATGCGGGAGGTAAATATCCTGATTCGCTACCACTAAAACCATTATCATAAAAACCATTAGCAACGCTTTGACGCTTTCCATCAATCAAAACCAAAGTATAAGAACTCCCAAAACCTCGTATGCTAAAATCATAAGTACCGGTTTTATTCATAGTAACATCAACACCTGGAATATCTGAAATTGCCTCTCCTATATCCTTAATGGGTTTTTTATTAAGTTCTTCCTTGGTAATAACAGAAATACTAGCAGGCGCATCCACTAAGTCTTGCTCAAAACCACTTGCGCTCACTACCACATCATCAAGTTGGTATTGTTCTTCTGCTTTAATTTCACCTAATCCCATCAAACAAAAACACAAAATGCTTAATTTAAGCCTTTTAGCATTCATCGTCCTTTTTCCTTTCTTGTATTAGGCTATTATGATAGTTAAAATCAATTTTGAAGTATAGATAAAAATGACTTTAAATTCACTTAACTTTGATAATAATTATAAAAACAATTTTAAAGCTTAAAATTTGCACAAAACATAGCTTTTTAGAAATATTATAAGTTATTTTAAAAGACAAGTAAGAGGAAAAAATATCTTAAAAAAAGTATTATATTTAAACACAAATAATTTATTCAAATCTCCTTATGAGAGATTTGAATTGCTATCTAACAGAATTTGTTCTGCTTTCTTAATAACGGGTAGATCCACCATCATTCCATTATGATTAAAAATGATATCATTGCTGTTTTTTCTAAGTGATAAAATTTCTTTTGCCCATGCAATTTGTTGAGCTGATGGGCTAAAAACTTCATTGATTGGTACAACTTGATTTGGATGAATACACAAAGATCCTCCAAAGCCCATTGATTTTGCAAATAGCAAATCTTCTTTTAATCCATCAATATTTTTTATATCAGGATAAACTCCATTGATTGGTGATAAAAGATTGTATTTTACGCTTTTTAAAACAATCTGCGTTCTAATGCTGTTTAAAATAAAATTCTTCCCCTCTCCCTCTTGCAAATTTAAATCCAAAGTCATATCTAAACTTCCAAAACTTAACGCTAAAACACTCGGATGCCTAGCAATATCATCTAAATTTTCCACTCCCAATGCACTTTCGATGATGGGTATTATAGGAAGTTCAAATTTGCTAAGTATATCTATATCCTCATAATTTTGCGCCTTTGGTAATACAATGCCAACAATACTGTTAGATTCTTTAATAGTTGAAATTAAGGACAAATCTTTTTGAAATTCCGCGCTTTGTGTTTCATTAATCCTTATAAGAAATTTATCGTTATTTTCAGCACATTGACTTGAAAAATCTGCAATATTTTTTCTTCCAACTTCTTTTTTTGCCTCTTCAACAGAATCTTCCAAATCAATAATAATTTGATTAGCGCCGCTTTGTAAGGCTTTTATAAACCTTTCTGGATAAATTGATGGAACAAATAAAAAACTTTTAGCTTTCATAGAAAAATCCTTAAATAATCTTTTTTTCTTTGAATAAATTTATCTTATCAGAAAAACCAAATTCTCTAAGAATTGATTCTGTGTGTTCCCCAAGGGCTGGAATTTTGTCCATTCTAGCCTCATAATTGTTATTTGTTGCCGGCGGTAAAAGTGCAGGTATCTTCCCAACCTCGCTATCAACTTCCCTCCAACGATTTCTAGCTTTTAGCTGTGGATGTTCCCATACTTGATTGAGTTCGTTGACATTTCCATTTGCAATTTTTGCTTCATCAAGACGCTTTATCACTTCTTTTGCGCTAAGGTTTTTAAAAGCGTCTTCGATTATTTCTTTTACTTTTGATGCATTTTTGGTTCTTAAGGTATTGTTTTTAAAATCTTCGTGATCAATTAATGATTCATCTTGCAATACAATTTTACAAAAGCTTTCCCATTCTCTTGGATTTTGCAAGCCAAACATTACAACTCCATCTTTTGCCTTATAAGGACCATATGGAGTAATACTTGCATGAAATGCACCTTTTCTCTCTGGAGGAGTCGCATTTTTATAGGTGTAATAAAGAGGATAATTCATCCATTCAGCCATACATTCTAGCATGGAAATTTCTACCCTAGAACCCTTTCCAGTTTTTTCTAAGTATAATAATGCCTGCAAAATACCGCTATAAGCATACATTCCTGCGGAAATATCTGCGATACTGATTGGAACTTTTACACATTCATCTTGCGTACCCGTTATGGAAACTAAGCCACTTTCTGATTGTATTAAAAGATCATATGCTTTTTTATGTCCATAATTTCCACCTTCGCCATATCCAGAAATATCGCAAACTATAATCTTTGGGTTGTATTTTTTTAGATTTTCATAATCCAATCCCAATCTTTTAGATGCGCCAAATGCTAAATTTTGCACAAAAATATCCACTTTTGGTAAAATCGTCTTGATAAATTCAAGCGCGTCAGGATCTTTTAAATCAATAGCCAAACTTTCCTTACTGCGATTTACCCAGACAAAATGACTAGCTATACCATCTACTCTTTTATCATATCCTCTTGCCAAATCTCCCACTTCAGGTCTTTCTATTTTAATAACTCTAGCCCCTAAATCCGCCAATTGTCTTGTACAAAAAGGTGCTGCTATTGCTTGTTCTATACTTAAAACCAGTTTTCCTTCTAAAGGTAACATCTCTTCTCCTTTTTATTTAAAATGAATAGTGCCAGAATGCGCTACAAATCCATTTTTATTTATCCATACTTCAGCAGTATTTTTATCAGTAATTTTTGACTCCACAGCAAAACTATCAGGAACACAAAGTGCATGCATACCTCTATAACTATAATTAACAATTTGTTTATCGGGATGATTTTTTACAAAGCAATTAATCATATAAGTTGCCAATAAAGGACCATGTATAACTAAACCATGATAACCCTCAACTTGCGTTGCATAAGGAAAATCATAGTGGATCTTATGGCCATTAAAGGTTAAAGCAGAATAGCGAAACAAAAGCGTGGAATCAGGTTGCATTTTTTCAGAATAATCTGCATTCATAGCAACTACATCGCTCGTAAGCTTTGGAGGTGCTGGTTGTTTATAAACAATATCCTGTTCTTCCTCGATTTTTAACTGCTCTTTTTGATAATAGCAGTGTTCTAAGGTAACAAAAGTAAGTTTTCCACTTTTTCCTTGTTTTTCTTGAATCTTTTTTATTGTGGTTATTTTTGTTGCATCTTCTCCAATAATCAAAGGGGTAATAAATTTAAATCTACCTCCTGCCCACATACGATTGACTTCACCAAAGCTTGGCAAAAAGCTATTTTTATCTAGTCCTAGTTTAGGATGGCCATCTCTGCCTAATTTATCTGGAGTTAGTGCTTCATTAAAAAAGCACCATTGCCAAAGATATGGAAGGGCATCGCCATTTTTTAATTGCTTAGATTGTAGCGTTGCAACAATTTTTTGCACCTGTTTTTCATTGATGTTTTCTGTAAATTTTTCTTGTTTTCCAATAAAATTTTCATAACTCATTTTTTTCTCCTTAATTTAAAATACCTAAAAATAATAATACAAAACCAAATACTACCAAAATTAAAGGTAATATTATCAATCTTATAAAAAGATAGCGTTTTTCACTTTCATCTTGTGCACCAGCCAAAACCAAGGCTCCGCCTGTTGAAAAACTTGAATATCCAGTAAATGTTGCAAATACTGCGATTATAGAAAATGCAAGTGATGGCTCAAGCGCTTTGATTGATGGTACGATAGAGAAAAATGTTGGCATAACCACCCCCATGCTTGAGGCAAACGCACTCATACAAGAAGATAAAATTCCAAGCAAATAATAAAGCCAATTACTGCTACTTGAACCGTGTGCACTCATAAATGTTGTGATATTTTCCATTATGCCTGTTGTTTTACTGAGCTCAATAAGCATAGAAAGTGCTCCAATCATAAAAATCAAATCCCAAGGCACATTCTTAAATGCTTCTTTTTCACTACCAATTCCAAATATTACTGCTAAAACGATTCCAAGAAATGAAACAAAAACAGGGTTAAAAATGGAAGTTACTTTTTTAGTGTTTCATCATGAGGATTTAAAGCAAGAAAAAAAGATGGGATCATAATAACCGCAAAAACAAAGCACACAATAAAAATCGTCTTCCATTGCGCAGCATTTAATCTTTTTGGTTTTGTAATTTGCGAAGTAATTTTCACCTTATAACCTTTTAGCAAAAAATATCCGATTATAAAAATCAAAGTATGTGCAATAAACATATTTTTACCTAAATTTAATTGCATTATTGCAGAAGCTTCTGCTGAATAACCAAGTTTTTCGATAAGATCAAAAGTTACTCTGCCACCAAGGGTAAAGGGATTAAATCCACCTGCACAGGAACCAGAATAAATAATAATAGCTGCTAAAATCTTATTCATTTTGATTTTGCTAGCAATATAAAGAACCAAAGGACTCATAAAAGCAAAGCCTGCATAATGTCCTGGTCCAATTCCTACAAATACCATAACTGTAATATAAAGTGCAATAGGAATACTCCAAGGTCTGTTCCTAACAGAATACACAGCTTTTAACGCAAGATTGTTTAGCGTACCATTTGCAATCGCAAAACCATAAAAATAAGTAATAGAAAGAAGTATAAAAAATAAACTTAAACTTCCATTCCAAAGATTAATCACCTTTTCTGGTGTTATACCATAAAGGTATGCCCCAATAAAGGCTGAAAGCATCGCGAAGACTCCGATATTTGCTTTAAGAACATAGCCCAAAGCAATTGATATTATGAGGGAAAATAAAATAATAATATTAATAGTATCCATCATTTAGCTCCTTATCTTGAGTAATTTTAAGATAATTTTCTACTAACTTCCAATAAAAAACACTTAAATACTATCAACAAATTTTTGACAAATAAAAATTTTATTTAATAATGTTACCAATATTCTCATATTTTAAATTTATTGTTACTTAATTAAGCAAATTTAAAAAAATCATATATTTCATTTTTATATATTTTTAATATAAAAGTGATATTTTAAATATTAATAAATTTTTATTACAATATTACCCATTTGTCAAATTATTTTTTATCCATTAAAAAGTATAAATGCTTCTTTACATCTTCTATATTGTTTTATTTGTGATATAGAGGATATAAAGTATTCATTATTTATCTCTTATATTTATTAAACTTTTTTTGTAGGTTTTGCTTTATTGTCAAAATTTTAATTTTTTAGAATAATTTGAAAATTTTAAAGAGTATTTTTATTAAGTAGAGTTTTTAGCTTTCGCTAAAAGCTCCAAGTTGAAGAATTTTTTGCATGCGATTTGAAGCAAGTTCTCGTGGATCTATTTTTTCTAATTCATCCAAGGCTTTTTTAACATAATCAGCTATAGCAACAGCAGCAGCTTCTTTATTGCGATGGGCTCCGTTGATAGGCTCTTCAATCACATCGTCAATTAAGCCTTGACTTTTTAAATCATCTGCAGTAACTTTCATAGCTTTTGTTGCTGCTTCGCTTTTAGAAGGATCATTCCAAAGTATAGCCGCACAACCCTCAGGAGAAATAACAGAAAAAACTGAATTTTTCATCATTGCAAGCTTATCAGCCACACCTATAGCCAAAGCTCCACCACTTCCTCCTTCTCCTATAACCACAGCTATAGTAGGAGTTTTTAAATCGCTAAGTTCATACAAATTTGTAGCAATAGCTTCACTTTGACCACGTTCTTCTGCTCCCAAACCTGGATAAGCACCTGGGGTATCTATCAAAAACAAAATAGGAATTTGAAATTTCTCTGCAAGTCTTGCCACTCTTAAAGCTTTTCTATAACCTTCAGGATGAGGCATACCAAAATTTCTAGCGATCTTTTCTTTTGTGCCACGTCCCTTTTGTTCTCCTATAACTATAAGTTTTTTTTCTCCTAAATATCCCATAAAACAAACAATAGCAGGATCATCTCTAAAAGCACGATCTCCGTGAATTTCATAAGCATCATTTAAAATAAGATCTATATAATCAAGTGCATAAGGGCGATCTGGATGACGAGCGAGTTGCAAGCGTCCAAAATCGCTTAAATTTTTATAAGTTTTAGCAATTTCTTTTTCGAGATTTTTTTTAAGTATAGCAACAGCCTCGGTATCACCCTTAATTTGAGCATTGATAATATCTTCATCAATTTGCTGAATATTCTTTTCAAAATCTAAATACGAAGCCATATCAATCTACTTTTTTAAATACCACACAACCATTTGTGCCGCCAAAGCCAAAAGAATTACTCATCACAACTCTTAAATCCGCTTTTCTGGCCTCATTTGGTATATAATCTAAATCACATTCTTCATCGCTAACAAATTGATTAATAGTAGGTGGCATAATTCCATTGTCTAATGCCATGATACTAATAACCGCTTCAATAGCTCCTGCAGCACCCAAACAATGTCCTGTTTGTCCTTTTGTTGAGCTAACCGCTGGAATTTCACTTCCAAAAAGCTCTTTAATTGCAGCTGTTTCATTTTTGTCATTTACGGGCGTTGAAGTTCCATGTGCATTAATATAATCTACCTTTGGATTTCCTGCCATTTTTAAGGCTTTTTTCATCGCTCTTAAAGGTCCATCTAATGTAGGTGAGGTAATGTGATGCGCATCAGCACTTTCTCCAAAACCAACCAATTCAGCATAAATCTTAGCTCCACGCTTTTTAGCCTCTTCATACTCTTCAAAAACTAAAGCACCTGCACCCTCTCCCATTACAAAACCATCTCTTTCTTTATCAAAAGGTCTTGAAGCGTGAGCAGGATCATCATTTCTAGTAGAAAGGGCTTTCATCGAAGCAAAACCACCGATTCCTACAGGACAAATAGCAGCTTCTGCGCCAATTACTAACATTTTACTAGCATTACCCAAAGCTATACTTTTATAAGCTTCTCCTATGGCATGAGTTCCTGCTGCACAAGCCGTTACACAAGAAATATTAGGTCCTTTAAGTCCGTGTTCTATAGAAATTAAACCGCCTAGCATATTTACTAAAGCTGAAGGTATAAAAAATGGAGAAATTTTACGAGGACCACGTTCAGAACAAATAACAGAATTCTTTTCTATATTTGGCAGACCTCCAATTCCCGCAGCTGAAACAACTCCAAATTCTTCTTTGTCTAAATTTTGATCAAAATTAGCATCTTGCATTGCTTCACGAGCAGCTTTAATACCTAGCTGAATAAAACGATCGATTTTTTTAACTTCTTTACCATCTACTACTTCTAGAGGATCGAAATTTTCAATTTCTGCTGCAATTTGAACTGGAAAGTCTGTAGTATCAAAAAGAGTGATTTTTTTCACACCACTCTTACCTTCACAAATCGCCTTAAAAGAACTTTCTTTATCTAAACCCAAGGCATTGATCATGCCAATACCTGTTACTACAACTCTTTTCAAGAACAAGCTCCTTGTAAAGTGAATTTTCTAAAATTATTTTTTAAGATTTTCGATATAATTTACAACATCCTCAATTTTAATTAGTTTTTCAGCATCACTATCTGGGATTTCTACTTCAAATTTCTCTTCTAATGCCATAATAAGCTCTACAACATCCAAAGAATCTGCACCTAAATCTTCAATGATTTTTGATTCCATCTTAACAGCATCCGCATCAATGCTTAATTGCTCTACTACCACTGCTTTTACATCATCAAATGTTGCCATTTATATATCTCCTTGATAAAAATTAAAATAAAGCGTATTTTACAATAAAAAACTTAAAATATTTATAGTTTTTGACTATACTTTATAAAAACCATTGAATTTTAGGAGTAAGAAATGCTTTTTTCTCGACTTATTGAAACAAATTCACACATTTGGGATGAATATTTACATCATGAATTTGTAAAAAAATTAGAAAATGGAAGTTTAAAAGAAGAAAATTTTCTTTTTTATCTCAAACAAGATTATATCTATCTCATCCATTATGCTAAGTGCTATGCACGACTTGCCTTAAATGCAAAAAATGCCGAAGAACTACGCTTTGCAATGAAATTTCAAAACTACATTATAGAAGGAGAAATTGAACTTCATAAAAGTATTTTAAAACTTGGCATCAATGCTGATAAATTAAATGTTAAAGATGAAAGTTTGACCAATATAGCTTACACACGCTATATGTTAAGCGTGGGTGAAAGTGGAGATTTTTTAGATATGTTAGTGGCTTTAAGTGCTTGTGCCATAGGTTATGGTTATATAGGAGCTGAAATTTACAAAAGACTTGACAAAGAAAAACTTCAAAATCATCCTTATAAAGAATGGATTTTAACCTATAGCTCAGATGAATTTCAAAATGAAATTAAAGAATTTGAAGACTTTTTAAATTCTTACACTCAAAAAATATCTCAAGAAAAATTTGAAAATCTTAGTGAAATTTTTTATAATGTAGTGCGTTTAGAAAGTGCCTTTTGGGAGCATGCTTTACAAATGAAAATGGATATTTAAAGCAAGGAAAATCCTTGCTTTAAGCTTTGTAAAGTTTAAAATCTCCGTTTGGAAACTGCATTTTAGCGCTTAGATTATCAAGATAAAAAACTTCAAATCTAGAATTTTGTGGAGTCTCATAAAGACTTACAAGATAAGGATATTTTTCAAACATTAGCTCTTTTACTGTTGCATTAGATTCAAAAACTGCATTTGCCCTAAGTCTTAAAAAAACACCCTCTCTAGAGCAAGAACAAAATTCAATACCATTATAATTTTGTATATGTTTAAAAAGTCCTTTATTGTTAGAAGTACAAAAATAAATTCTATCTCCTACAAGCAAAGGGCTTTGCATAGGACGAACTCTAGGATTTCCACAAGTTCCTAAAGTTGCCAAAAATGCAGGAGTATTTTCATCTAAAAATTGCGCGATTTCTTTTAAATCCATACCTTTTTCCTTACATGTATAATCCGCCATTAATTTTAAGCACATCACCTGTCACATAAGAAGCATAATCGCTTAATAAAAACGCTACACAATTTGCAACTTCTTCAGGTTCTGCAAAGCGTTTTAAAGGGATATTATCTTGGTAAGCTTGTTTGATTTCATCGCTTAAAATCTCTGTCATATCACTTTTAATAAAGCCTGGAGTAACACAATTAAAGCGTAAATTTCTACTTGCTCCCTCTTTAGCAAAAGACTTAGTCATAGCAATCATTCCGCCCTTACTAGCAGAATAATTAGTCTGACCCGCATTCCCCATTTCACCGACAATTGAAGCAATATTTACAACCGCGCCAAAACGCTTTTTACTCATTGTTTTTAAAGCTTCTCTACAACCTAAAAATGCAGAACTCAAATTCGTATCTACCACACTGGTAAAATCTTCGAGTTTCATTCTTAAGGCAAGTTTATCATTTGTAACACCTGCATTATTTACAAGATAACTAAGTTCTCCATCGCTTTCTACTATAGTTTTTATACCATTTTCAAACTCATCTTCTTTGCTTGCATCAAATTTAATCACAGCTGCATTGCCACCTTGTGCAAGAATTTCATCTTTTAAAGCATCTGCAAGTTCTGGTTTTGAACGATAATTAATCCAAACCTTTAATCCAAAACTTGCCAAAGTTTTTGCAATAGAAGCACCAATACCCTTGCTTGCACCTGTAATCAAAACATTTTTTCCACTAAATTTCATTTCTATCCTTAAAAAAAATATAAAATTAAATTTTAACAAAAATCTATATCAAAAGGCAAACAGATCAAAATAAAGCCTCGTTCATTTCTTTTGGAATTTCTAAATTTAATATTTTAAGCACACTCGCAGCGATATTACTAAGTCCCATATTTTCCTTAAGTTTATCCACTCCCTTAGCTTCTACAAAAGCAAAAACATCAAAAGTTGTATGATTGGTCAATAAATTTCCTTTTTTATCTTGCATTGCTTCACAATTTCCATGATCACTTGTAATAATAAAGGCATAACCATGCTTTCTCGCACACTCAACCACCTCACCTAAACAAGTATCTACTGCCTCTACAGCCTTAACAGCAGCGTTAAAATCTCCTGTATGACCTACCATATCACCATTTGCAAAATTCACCACTATAAAATCTTCACCCTTTTCTATCCCTTTTTTAACCGCATCACATACTTCAAAAGCACTCATTTCAGGCTTTTCATCGTAAGTTTTTACCTTTGGACTTGGGATTAAAACCCTTGTTTCATTTTCTAAAAGCTCTTCTTTTCCTCCATTGAAAAAGAAAGTGACATGGGCATATTTTTCAGTTTCTGCAGTGTGAAGTTGAGTAAGTCCTGCTTTAGAGATGGTTTCAGAAAGTGTGTTTTTAATTTCTTCTTTTTCAAAAAGTACTGGAATATTAAATTTATCATCATAAACACTCATAGTAAGTAAATTTTCAAACACTTTCTCTCTCTCAAATTCCTTGAAATTTTGAGAATTTAAAACTTCGATCAGTTGTTTCATTCTATCATTTCTAAAATTAACAAAAATCAATCCATCATCTTCTTGCATACCTTTATAATTCTCATTTTTAGCCGCTTGGATAAATTCATCAGTTATTTCATTTTGATAACATTCTTCCACATAATCAACCAAATTTGGCACACCCTTACTTTTACCCAATAAACAATCATAATATTCCTTGACTCTTTCCCAACGCTTATCTCTATCCATAGCGTAAAAACGCCCGCAAAGCGTAGCAAAATGCACACCTATTTTTTCACAATGATTTTTAAGCTTTTTTATAAATTCTAGTCCACTTGTAGGACTTACATCGCGTCCATCGGTAATTGCATGTGCAAAAACTTCATTTCCATTTTTAGCACAAATTTCAAGCAAAGCATTAAAATGCGTATCCATAGAATGAACCCCGCCATCACTATATAAACCGATAACATGCACCCTTTTGCATTTTTGTAAAAGTTTTTTCAAATTTGCGTTTTTTTCAAGTTCATAACTCTCTATAGCTTTATTAATGCGCACCAAATTTTGATAGATAATTTGCCCACTACCTATACACATATGACCCACTTCGCTATTTCCCATTTGATTTTCAGGCAAACCTACTGCTAAACCACTGGTTTTAATTAAAGAATTTGGTACTTCTTTAAAAAGCCTCTCGTAATTTGGCTTTTTAGCAGCCTCAAAAGCATTAAAATCTTTTTCCTTGTTAAAACCTATCCCGTCTGTAATAACCAAAATACATTTTTGTCTCATTTTTTACTCTTTTATAAGAAATTTTTTGGCTAGATTTTACTAAAATTAAGCTTTTAAAAACCAAAAAGAAGGCTAGCTTTTGTATTATCTTTCTTATTTTAGTGATTATGCTTTTTTTACTTATATCAGTGTGCGCGCAGGCTTTGCATTTTTCATTGCTTTATGTTTATCTTTATTCATTATGCCTAAATTTATTGCTTGGGCTAAAAACAAAAATGCAAATCAACCCATTTATGAATTAGCACCCCAAACTCACAAGGTAAAATCTCAAACGCCTACAATGGGTGGGGTTATTTTCATAGCTTGTGCAGTCTTTACAAGCCTTATTTGTGTCAAATTAGATAATGTATTTACAATCACAGCCTTACTTTGTCTTGTGCTTTTTTGTCTTATCGGACTTGTGGATGATTTGGGTAAAATTTTAAAAAAAGACAACCACTCAGGACTTAGTCCAAAAGCAAAACTTTTAGCCCAAATAAGCGTGGCATTGATCTGTATTTTGCCTTTATATTTTAGTCCTGAATTTAATACGGAATTTTATCTTCCTTTTTATAAATATCCGCTTTTTGATATGAAAATTTTTGCTCTTGCTTTTTGGATTTTGGTCTTAATCTCAAGTTCTAATGCTGTCAATTTAACCGATGGGCTTGATGGACTTGCAACTGTTCCTAGTATTTTTTCTTTATCTACCTTGGGTATATTTTTATATTTGAGTGGAAATTTAAACTATAGCGAATATTTACTTTTACCTAAAATTCAAGGCCTAGGTGAAGTAGTGATTATCTGTGCAGCATTGATTGGAGCTCTTATGGGATTTTTATGGTACAACTGCTACCCTGCACAAGTTTTTATGGGAGATAGTGGAAGCTTGGCTTTGGGTGGATTTATAGGCTTTTTAGCTATTATAAGTAAAAATGAAATCTTACTTTTACTCGTAGGCTTTGTCTTTGTACTTGAAACCATTTCTGTCATTTTACAAGTAGGAAGCTTTAAAATTTTTAACAAAAGAGTATTTAAAATGGCGCCTATACACCATCATTTTGAAAAAATAGGCTGGGTAGAAAATAAAATCATAGTGCGTTTTTGGATGATAGCCTTGCTATCTAATTTACTTGCACTTGCATCGATAAAGTTAAGATAATGAAAATTTCGCTTTTTGGATATGGAAAAACCACACAGGCAATAGCCAAAAATTTAGTTAATAAATTCGGTCCTTTTGACATCTATGATGATCACTTTCAAGAAGAAAATAAAGATGAATGGGGCAATCATCTTTTAAATCCTAAAGAATTTGATGAAAAACTAAGCAAGCTTGAAATTCCAAGCCCTGGATTTCCACCCAATCATATTCTTATAAAAAAAGCAAAAAATTTACAAAGCGAATATGATTTTTTTTATGATGCTATGCCAAAATCTATTTGGATCAGTGGCACAAATGGCAAAACCACAACTACACAAATGGCTACACACCTGCTTTCGCATGTAGGAGCAATAATGGGAGCAAATGTTGGTTTTCCTCTAGCCGAACTTGATTTAAATGCCAAAATTTGGATACTTGAAACTTCATCTTTTACACTTCACTATACCCATACTGCAAAACCTGAAATTTACGCACTCTTACCCATAAGCGCGGATCATCTTTCATGGCATGGAAGTTTTGAAAATTATGTAAAAGATAAATTGAGTGTTTTAGAAAGAATGAATGAGTGTGATATTGCGATTTTGCCTGAAATTTATGCAAAAACACCTACAAAAGCTTATATTATCTCCTATAAAGATGAATTTGATCTTGCTCAAAAAATGGATATTGATATAAAAAAAATATCTTTTAAAAGTCCTTTTTTGCTTGATGCTGTTATGGCTTTAAGTATAGAAAAAATTTTACTTGATACCTTAAGCTATGAACTTTTAAATCATTTTGTTATGGAAAAAAATAAACTTGAAGAATTGCAAGATAATCAAGGTAGACTTTGGGTCAATGATACTAAAGCGACCAATGAAAACGCTGTAATGGCCGCTCTTAACCGCTATAAAGATAAAAAAATTCATCTCATTATAGGCGGTGATGATAAGGGTGTAGATTTAAGCATGTTATTTAATTTTATGAAAGATTTTGATGTAGAACTCTATGCCATAGGGGTTAGTACTCAAAAAATGTTAGATTATGCTTTAAAAGCAAATTTAAAAGCTCATAAGTGTGAATTTTTAGAAAATGCCGTAAAAGAAATTTCCAAAACATTAAAAAATAATGAGGTAGCTTTATTAAGCCCTGCTTGTGCAAGCTTAGATCAATTTAGCTCTTATGCTCAACGTGGAGAAAAATTTAAAGAATATGTGAGTAAAATTTAACAACCCCAACTCACTTCTCTCACCCCAAACACATTCAAACAATAAAAAAACCCAAACAAATTTACCAGCCTAGTAAATCAATATCTTAACACCACCCAAAAAACCATACAATGAAATTATAAACCAAACACAAAGACAACCATTAAACTAAAAAACAGATTCAATAAATAAAAAGAACAATTAATACAAAAACATATTTAATTAGCATATAAAAAATAAATTTAATAGATAAAAATATACAAGCAAACACCAAATTTAACAATTAAACTAAAAACAGATTAAAAATGATTAAACCATCAGCCCAACTCAACCAACTAAGCTCACAATCAATCAACCCACCAACTAAAGCAAGTGTATTCAAACAATAAAAATATAACCTAAACAAATTTACCAGCCTAGTAAATCAATATCTTAACACCACCCAAAAAACCATACAATGAAATTATAAACCAAACACAAAGACAACAATTAAACTAAAAACAGATTAAAGTGAACAACTCTAAGCAACCTAACTATAACTAAGCATAACCATAACTCAGCATAAAAAGAATGATTAATACATATAAAAACAAATTCAACATATTGAACCAAACTAACCAAGCATAATAAAGAACAATCAACATATAAAAACAAATTCAATATATTAAAACAGTTTCAATAAACATAATAAAAAAGAACAATTAATACAAAAACAGATTCAATAAACATAAAGATAATTATTCTAAATCCCATCTAAAACAACAATAAAAACAAACATATGATTTATATATAAAGTAAGTAAAGAAGAATTAACAAGTCCGCAATGAGCTACTTTCCCCCTGCCAGTAAGGCGTAGTATCATCACCCACGATGTGCTTAGCTTCTTGGTTCGGGATGGAGCAAGGCGTTTCCACATCTGTATAATCACGGACATTGTTATTTAAATATTCTTTGAAAGATTTAACTTAAGAATAAAGCTTTTATTTTTTATTCTATTTTTTTATTTTTTTGCTTTTCTTCTATTCTTTTTTATTTCTTTTGCTTTATATTCTTTTATTTTTTAAATCTTATCTTTCATCTTATCAATGAATAAAATCTTTATTCTCTTTGATAAGCTTTTATTTTAGAATACTTAAAAAACAATGTTAAGAGCAAGTTCTAATATAAACCCTACTTGCAAGATTTCCATATCACTTTGAATGATTATTGTTATTCAAAGCTTTACTAAAAACCTTAACAAGGAAGTGATGCTTTATTAAAGATAAGCCAAACGCTCTATTAGTACTGGTCAGCTAAAGGACTTTCATCCATTACACACCCAGCCTATCAAACTAGTAGTCTTCTAGAGAGCTTAGAGAAGATTCATCTTAGAGTTGGCTTCACGCTTAGATGCTTTCAGCGTTTATCCTTTCCAAACTTAGCTACGCTGCGATGCTCTTGGCAGAACAACAGCTACACCAGTGGTTTGTTCAACCCGGTCCTCTCGTACTAGGGTCAAATCTCTTCAATCTTCTTACGCCCACGGCAGATAGGGACCGAACTGTCTCACGACGTTCTGAACCCAGCTCGCGTACCGCTTTAAATGGCGAACAGCCATACCCTTGGGACCTGCTCCAGCCCCAGGATGCGATGAGCCGACATCGAGGTGCCAAACCTCCCCGTCGATGTGAGCTCTTGGGGGAGATCAGCCTGTTATCCCCGGGGTACCTTTTATCCTTTGAGCGATGGCCCTTCCACACAGAACCACCGGATCACTAAGACCGACTTTCGTCTCTGCTTGACTTGTATGTCTTGCAGTTAAGCTGGCTTATACCTTTATACTCTACGAACGATTTCCAACCGTTCTGAGCCAACCTTTGTAAGCCTCCGTTATTATTTGGGAGGCGACCGCCCCAGTCAAACTACCCACCAGACATTGTCCCACTTGAGGATAACTCAAGCTGGTTAGCTACCCAAATAAGAAAGAGTGGTATCTCAACAATGGCTCATATACAACTGGCGTCATATACTCAAAGCCTCCCACCTATCCTGCACATTCTTATCCAAATAGCAGTGTCAAGCTGTAGTAAAGGTCCACGGGGTCTTTCCGTCTTGCCGCGGGTAGGAGGAATTTTCACCTCCACTACAATTTCACTGGATCCCTCTTTGAGACAGCTCCCATCTCGTTACGCCATTCATGCAGGTCGGTATTTAACCGACAAGGAATTTCGCTACCTTAGGACCGTTATAGTTACGGCCGCCGTTTACTCGGGCTTCGATCAAGAGCTTCGCTAATGCTAACCCCATCAATTAACCTTCGAGCACCGGGCAGGCGTCACACCCTATACATCCTCTTACGAGTTAGCAGAGTGCTGTGTTTTTGGTAAACAGTCGGGAGGGACTCTTTGTTGTAAGTTTCTTCGCTTTCGGAGTAAATCCTAATACGAAGCGAACCACACCTTATACCGAAGATACGGTGCTATTTTGCAGAGTTCCTTAAAGAGAGTTCTTCCACGCGCCTTAGAATACTCATCCCACCCACCTGTGTCGGTTTACGGTACGGGCAACATTAGCTAAACTTAGAAACTTTTCTTGGCTCGACGGCATCAGGGGTTCTTCTATCCATCCGAAGACTTCAAAAAGCCTTTCAGTTCTCGGTGTATTCTTATACGGATTTGCCTGTATAAGCACCTACGACCTTAGACTAGCACTTCCATCCGCTAGCCCCCTTAGCCCTAAGCGTCCTTCCATCGCACACTAATGTTGGTATTGGAATATTAACCAATTTGCCATCGTCTACCCCTTTCGGACTCGACTTAGGACCCGACTAACCCTACGATGACGAGCATCGCGTAGGAAACCTTGGGTTTACGGCGTTAATGATTCTCACATTAATTATCGCTACTCATGCCTGCATGCTCACTTCTATTCGCTCCAGCACTCCTTACCGGTATACCTTCGACGCAAATAGAACGCTCTCCTACCACTTGACAAAGTCAAGTCTACAGCTTCGGTACTTACTTTAGCCCCGTTATATTTTCCGCGCAAAATCACTAGACCAGTGAGCTATTACGCTTTCTTTAAAGGATGGCTGCTTCTAAGCCAACCTCCTGGTTGTTTAAGTAACTTCACATCGTTTTCCACTTAAGTAAGATTTAGGGACCTTAGCTGGTAGTCTGGGTTGTTTCCCTCTTGACGACGGATTTTATCACTCGCCGCCTGACTGCTGTGATTACATATAAGGTATTCGGAGTTTGATAGGGTTTGGTACATTGGTGTATGCCCTAGCCCATTCAGTGCTCTACCCCCTTATATTACGACACAACGCTATACCTAAATATATTTCGGAGAGAACCAGCTATCACGAAGTTTGATTGGCCTTTCACCCCTATCCACAAGTCATCCCGGGGCTTTTCAACGCCTATGGGTTCAGTCCTCCACTAGTTCTTACACTAGCTTCAACTTGCTCATGGATAGATCACTTCGTTTCGGGTCTGCAGCATCTGACTAAGCGCCCTATTCAGACTCGCTTTCGCTACGGCTTCGCGTTTGCTTAACCTTGCCAGACACCACAACTCGCAGGCTCATTATGCAAAAGGCAGTCCATCACACTGTATTGCTACATAGTGCTCTGAATGATTGTAAGCAAATGGTTTCAGGTTCTATTTCACTCTGATCACCTCAGTTCTTTTCACCTTTCCCTCACGGTACTTGTGCACTATCGATCTGGTATTAGTATTTAGGGTTGGATCGTGGTCGACCCAGCTTCAGACAGGATTTCTCGTGTCCCGCCCTACTCAGGATACTGCTAGCTAAGGTTTGTTTTTCGCATACGGGACTATCACCCTCTATGGCTATACTTTCCAGAATGTTCTGCTAAACTCACCTCTTGCACATTGCAGTCCTACAACCCCCAGTGCAAGCACTGGGTTTGCCCTCTTGCGCTTTCGCTCGCCGCTACTGACGCAATCTCTATTGATTTCTTTTCCTGAGGGTACTAAGATGTTTCAATTCCCCTCGTTCGCTCCTATATAGGTAATGTATATCTCTATACATTGGGTTGCCCCATTCGGAAATCTACGGATCAAAGCTTCTTGACAGCTCCCCGTAGCTTATCGCAGTCTAGTACGTCCTTCATCGCCTTTACCAGTCAAGGCATCCACCATTCGCTCTTAGTAGCTTACCTTTTTTACCTTCTTTAGCGTCAAGGCAAAGCCTTGACTAAGAAGCAAGCTAAAGGCCTACCCCGCCAACCTAAAAGATATTAGGCTGATAAAGTAAGTTAAAGACTAGTAGTCTTTCTTGCTTCTTCTGCTAAGAATATGCATAAAAGTTAGATATAATCTAACTTCTACCTTTTTTATTGATTCTAAAACGCATCACTTCCTTGTTAAAGTTTTTATGATAAGACTTCATTATCTTAAGACGGAAAGCATTCAAACACTTAATATAAATACTAAAATTCAATTAATATTTAAACCAAGTCGTGAGTTTGAAACTTATCTTTAATTTATAAACTTTAGATCTAATATTCTCTTTATTATAAAAAATAAAGATAGTTAAAAGATATAAGTAAAACCAAAGAAAAGATAATTGGGTTTTATCCTTTAACAAGTCCTGTAAAATTGTTTTTATTAAAACTTGCTTGTGACTCTTAACAATGATAATTATAAAGAACATTTAGGTTTAAAACCTAAAGGAAGTATATGATATATCAAAGTATATTTATAAAATATATACTTGCTTTAGATTTTAAAACTTGATTTCAAATCTTGTTTTTATCTTTTAAGATTGATATTTCTATGGTGGGCCTAACAAGACTTGAACTTGTGACCTCACCCTTATCAGGGGTGCACTCTAACCAGCTGAGCTATAGGCCCTTAATAATGGTGGAGAATAGCGGGATCGAACCGCTGACCTCCTGCGTGCAAAGCAGGCGCTCTCCCAGCTGAGCTAATTCCCCATAAACAATTAGCTTTATCATCAATCTTTGAAATCTAAACAAGAATCAATTGAGTTTATAATGAAGTAATAGTTGTGAGACTTATTACTTTGTACTCTAGAAAGGAGGTGATCCAACCGCAGGTTCTCCTACGGTTACCTTGTTACGACTTCACCCCAGTCGCTGATTCCACTGTGGACGGTAACTAGTTTAGTATTCCGGCTTCGAGTGAAATCAACTCCCATGGTGTGACGGGCGGTGAGTACAAGACCCGGGAACGTATTCACCGTAGCATGGCTGATCTACGATTACTAGCGATTCCGGCTTCATGCTCTCGAGTTGCAGAGAACAATCCGAACTGGGACATATTTTATAGATTTGCTCCACCTCGCGGTATTGCGTCTCATTGTATATGCCATTGTAGCACGTGTGTCGCCCTGGGCATAAGGGCCATGATGACTTGACGTCGTCCACACCTTCCTCCTCCTTACGAAGGCAGTCTATTTAGAGTGCTCGGCCGAACCGTTAGCAACTAAATACGTGGGTTGCGCTCGTTGCGGGACTTAACCCAACATCTCACGACACGAGCTGACGACAGCCGTGCAGCACCTGTCTCTAAGTTCTAGCAAGCTAGCACCCTCATATCTCTATAAGGTTCTTAGGATATCAAGCCCAGGTAAGGTTCTTCGCGTATCTTCGAATTAAACCACATGCTCCACCGCTTGTGCGGGTCCCCGTCTATTCCTTTGAGTTTTAATCTTGCGACCGTACTCCCCAGGCGGTACACTTAATGCGTTAGCTGCATTACTGAGATGACTAGCACCCCAACAACTAGTGTACATCGTTTAGGGCGTGGACTACCAGGGTATCTAATCCTGTTTGCTCCCCACGCTTTCGCGCCTTAGCGTCAGTTGAGTTCCAGCAGATCGCCTTCGCAATGGGTATTCTTGGTGATATCTACGGATTTTACCCCTACACCACCAATTCCATCTGCCTCTCCCTCACTCTAGACTATCAGTTTCCCAAGCAGTTTAATGGTTAAGCCATTAGATTTCACAAGAGACTTGATAATCCGCCTACGCGCCCTTTACGCCCAGTGATTCCGAGTAACGCTTGCACCCTCCGTATTACCGCGGCTGCTGGCACGGAGTTAGCCGGTGCTTATTCCTTAGGTACCGTCAGAATTCTTCCCTAAGAAAAGGAGTTTACGCTCCGAAAAGTGTCATCCTCCACGCGGCGTTGCTGCGTCAGGGTTTCCCCCATTGCGCAATATTCCCTACTGCTGCCTCCCGTAGGAGTCTGGACCGTGTCTCAGTTCCAGTGTGACTGATCATCCTCTCAGACCAGTTAAGCGTCATAGCCTTGGTGAGCCATTACCTCACCAACTAGCTGATACTATATAGTCTCATCCTACACCGAAAAACTTTCCCTACTCAACTTGTGTTAAGTAGGAGTATAGAGTATTAGCAGTCGTTTCCAACTGTTGTCCTCTTGTGTAGGGCAGATTAACTATACCTTACTCACCCGTGCGCCACTAATCCACTTCTAGCAAGCTAGAAGCTTCATCGTTCGACTTGCATGTATTAGGCACGCCGCCAGCGTTCACTCTGAGCCAGGATCAAACTCTCCATAAAAATTATAGATAGTTTAATCTTTTTCTTCAAAGAAAAAGTAATGAAGATTAAAAATAAAAACTTTTAATCTTTAAATATTTAGATTGAATAGATTTTACATAATTGCTTATGCCTAAATCTTTTCTGGCTCAATCGATCACTTATTTAGATTTCAAAGATTGACTAATAAGATTTGAAATAACAATATTAATTTTAAAGAACAAAAACAAAAAATCATTTATTGTTTATAAATAAAGTTTAGTAATAATAAAGTTTTATAAACTTGAATTGATTTGACTAGGATTAAAATTAATTTAAAACTAGAAACAAGGGTTTACAAAATCTTCATTTAGCTTTATAAACTTTAGTTTATAATTTAAAGATTTTAAAGTCCTTTTTTGAAAAAGGAAATGAAAGTATAACTAATTAAGCTTAAAGGAGGATTAAATAAGGCTAGAAATTTAGCCTTATTTTAAAAAATTTTTGGAAATGGGTGTTAGAGTTTAAAAATAGTTATTTCAGCTTGAAGATTATCTGAAATATTTTTTAGTTCTTTCATTGCATTTTTATTTTCACTGACAGCTTGTTGGGTTTTGGAAGAAATATCTGCTACTGTTATAATTTTTTCTTCAATTTCTTCCATTAATTTTACTTGAGCGGCCACTTCTTGATTTACCTCTTGTGCTTTAAAAAGGCTATCATTGGCCTGTTTATAGATTAAATCTACGCTATCTCTTACCTCTTCGCTTAAGCTTTTACCTTGAGAAATCAATGGTATTGACTCTTCTATAACGCCTACTGTTGCTATTGTTTCTTCTTGAATTTGTTTGTTAATCATAGCAATTTGATCTGTTGCTCCACCTGTTTTTTCAGCCAATTTGCGAATTTCATCAGCAACAACAGCAAAGCCTCTACCTACATCTCCTGCTCTAGCAGCTTCTATAGCTGCATTTAGAGCAAGTAAATTGGTTTGATCTGTAATCTCACTAATAAGCTCTGTACTTGTTCCTATATTCTTAGCATGTTCACTTAGCAAAGCAATTTGCTGAGAAACTCTAGAAGAATTGCTTGCTATGTATTCCATTTGAGAAGCTGTATCCTCGGCATGCTTTTTGTTGTTCTGACAAACTTGAGTAGTATTTTTTGAATTTTCTTCTGTTTCTAGGGCCATTTTGGAAACATTTTGTGTTTTTTGACTGATTTCTCGAATTTTAAGAGCAGATTCTCTAGAAGTTTCACCTTGAAAAATCACTGCCTTTTCAGTTTTGCTTATACGATCTACCACTAGATCAGCTTTGTGGTTTAGCTCATTAGAAATAGTAATCATTTTTTGAACTATATTTCGCAATTGATCTTGCATTCTAGAAATAGAATAAAGTATACTTTGCTTATATTCTGTATGAATTTGCTGTGTTAAGTTTCCATTAGCTACCTCGGTGATAATTCTATTTACATCTCTTGGTTCGCCACCTACGGATTTTTTAATATATCTTACTATTAAATAAGCAATAATTATAGAAATAATTAAAGCAATTATAATGATACTCATCATGATAAATTGAAAGGATTTACTTTCTAAAAGCGCTATTTGAGTTAATTCTTGATTATCTAATTCTTGATAATCAATCAATTTATTAGTCTGTGCTAGCCATAAAATAAATTCCGGTCTAGCAAAGTCCAAAACCATCTTAGTTGCTGATTGAATATCATTTTTCTTTACCACTGTGTCAATAATCTTTTGATAAATTTGCACGGTATTTTTCTTAGTTTTTGCAATATCTTCCATCATAGAGCGCACATTTGAATCGCCTCCACCCTTAGCTATAATATCGTTTAAAATAAGTTCGGCTTCTTCATAATCTTTTTCCAATTTTTGTATTTGCGCTAAAGTTTTTCTTAAGTCTTCTTGATCTTGTGCTAAAACAACATCTCGAATTAAAATCGATCTATCATGAATACTTCCCCTAAAATTAATTGCTTGACGAGAAATCAAAGCGTTTTCTCCTGTTGCTGTTGTGAGAGTTTTATCTAAAAAATTCACTTTAGCTATCGAAAAAATAGCTATAAACAGCATAATAAAAATAATCAAAGCAAAACTTAAATACAATCTTGCTGAAATTCCCAATCGATTCATTGTTTTCCCCTTTTTATTTAATATTTGCATTCAAATTATAGCAAAATTTATATAAAAATTAAAGTATTCTAAATTTTAGAACATTGAGAAGTTGTACCATTTATCATTATCATTTGCTTGTTAAAATCTTGAAATTTAGGTATGTAAGCAAAACCACTAAGCGGATTGACTATAATGCAAATTTGATTTGCTTGTATTGAGCTTAAGCGTATGATACAGTCTTGATTGGTTTTAGCTAAATTTTTATCATAAATACCTTGAGAAGTTCGTAAAGGAGAATATAATCTTCCTTTTTCGTCAAAAATTATCTTTGTAGAACCCCTGCACGAACCTCTAAATTCTACTTTTTTTATGCCAAATTTTTTAAAAATATTAAATCTTTGCGTAGTCTTGTTATCACTCTTATCAATGACTCCACTTTGTCCTGAATTCATTAATTTTTTAGGGTTTATGATATCTACAGCAATTTCACGGTCGATATTGATTTCAGTTTTCCCTAAATTAGCATTTCCATCGCCATTTTTATCTAAAAATATTGTATAGGTTTGCTCATAATTTGTTGCTGCTGAATTGATAAAATATAATTGCCATCTGCTTTTATACCACTCTCTTTTTGCCACTGCTAATTCCAAATCCCTAAAGCTCTCTTGAATCATCGCTAAAGATCTTACATAGCGTATGTCATTAAGAATTTGTTTTGCGCCTTGCATCAATCTATCTTGCTTTAGATTGATTTGTGCTATGGAAATCACAAGGGCTAAAATTAAAACGACCAAAACTAGCTCAAAAAGCGTAAAAGCATCGCTAGTATCTTTGAATTTGATAAATTTTTTCAAATTTTCCTAGCTTTATTATAATATTTTTTTTATTTTTATCAAGTTGTTCTTTATTTTTAATGCTTTTTAGATAAAAAGTATTACTATCTTTAATACCATAGAATCTTAATCTTGGCTGCAAAGATGTGCCGACTCTTAATTCAAAAATTTCTTGTTTTTTAAGCTCTTTACTTAATTCTTTGGCAAGGTGATAATTGTTGGCAAAATTATATTTTGGATCAGAAACAAAATAATACAAAATTTGATTTCCTATGATAACAAAATAACAAAATAGTAAAAAAATGATAGAACATTCTATAAAAATTTTATATCTTAACCTAAATTGTGGTAAACGCACCCTATAACTTGCCATCAAGGTTTTGATAAGTAATGGCGTACAGATCACGCAAAAAGGTAAAAAATCCTCCAAGTAAAGCTTTTGCCTTAAAGAAAGCAAAGAGCAAAAAATAAAGGTTACGCTCATTAAAAACCATAGTAAACTTTTTTGCTCTTTAAAAGTTAAACGATAAACCACATAAAAAAAATAAATAAAAACAAGCGGCGAAAAACAAGCAGCGAAAATTCCTAAAGTATCTAAGAAATATCCCCTTGGACGCCCACCCGTATCAAAACCATAAAAACTTATACTCAAGCCAAAAAGCACAAGAGCCAAAGTCAATAAAAAAGAATTTCTTTTATAAATTCCAAAAAAGAAAAAGGTTAAAAATAAAATATTAAAAGACTTATCTATAAATAAAGCTAAAATCAAAAGCGGATAAAAAATCCATTTTTTTTCATATTCATACGCACAAATTATAGCTAGTGTTAAAAAAATCACTATAGAAGCTTCATTTACCAACAAAGCACTTGCAACAGTACCTGGCAACAAGACAAAAAGTAGAAGAGCTAAAAGACTATCAAAATGAGTTTTTGTATATTTTAAAGCCAAAATATAAAGCAGAATACAACTTAAAAAATGAAAAAATAAAATAGGAATTCTCAAGCCAAAGTCGTTTTGTCCAAAAACAAAAGTTCCAAAATGTGTAAGATAATAAAGCAAACTATGATTCAAAAAAAGAAAATTGCCTTTATCTTCAAAATAAATCTTAGCCTCATCTGTGCTTATACTAAGGGTTGAAATTCCATAAAGTAGAGCCAATAAATCAAAAGCAAGTAAAAGAATAATAAGCTTATAATTTTTGATTTTTTCCATAAATTTGATTTTACAAAATTAAACTTAAATATCAACCAATACAAATTGAAAAATACTTTTCAAAAATCAGTATCATTTAAAATGAACTTTTCTATAAAAATGCCTAAAAATAGGCATTTTTATATCAAATTTCTTCTTCGCTATTGTATTTTAAAAGAGCAATAAAACGATAAAACATATGAATGAATTTAGAATAAGGCATCATAATAAAAAAAGCCAAAACACAACTTAAATGAAACCAAAGCGCATAAGATAAGAAAAAGCTGTGCTTTAAAAACATAAGTAAAATTCCTGTAAAACTCACCAAGAAAAGCATAAAAATAAAAGTATAATCCATACTCACACTTTGCTCATCAATGATATTTTTATCCGCTATACATTTTAAAACAAATAAACCTAAAGATCCTATACAAAGCATAATTCCACCCAAAATCCCAAAAATTTTAGGAAGCTGTGTGATATCATAAGGTGCTACCAAATTTAAAAAATGATGATAAATCGCACCCAAACATGTAGCTATAAAACAAAATAAAAAACCATAAGCTGTAAAATGATGAAATATTTTTCTTATATTTGAACGCTTTTCATTAGGATAAGTACAACCCTCATTTTTATGCCCACCAAGATATTTTAATGTCATTGCATCCTTGATACTTTGAACAAAAACTTTGAAATTTACATTTTGAATTTCAATGGCACGATAAAATTTAATAATCCCGCCAAAAAGTGCGATACAAACCAGAAGGGAAACTATGCTAAAAACACTAACCATATATTCATATGAAACTACAGCAAAAAAGTTACCATTTGTGCTTTCGCCATCATAAGAACTAGCACTCCAAAAACCAAAAAATAGACATAAAATTAAAACTATAGTTGTTAAAACCGCATTTTTTCTAAATGCACTTCCTAAAAAATTTGGAAAAGAGTATTTTTCATAGCTATATTGTCTAAGTGCAGCAAATTGCTTAGGAATGGAAACATTAAATTCATGCGGGGGCGCGTATTGGCAATCATAAAAACATTCTGAACACTGATGGCATAAATTTGCTAAATAATCCATATCTGTTAAAGAAAATTCACGCTTTTTTTCCATTGCTGGAAAAACTGCACAAAGTCCTTCACAATAACGACAAGAATTGCATATAATGCAAGATTTATTTGCATCTTCATAAATTTTTGTAATTTTCATTTTACTTCCTTTATTAAATCATACGCATTTTCACCAGCCAAACGCCCAAAAACACTTCCTATACTCATACCAAAACCCGCGACATAACCTTGAGTTAGAATATTGCCCGCCATGATTTCACCGGCAGCAAAAACATTTTTAAAAAGTTCGCCATCATCTTGATAAACTCTTGCATTTTTATCCACTTTTACCCCCATATAAGTAAAAGTAACACCTGGACGCAAAGGATAGCAGTAAAAAGGCGGAGTATTAATCTTTAAAGCCCAATGTGTTTTTTCTATCTTCAAACCTTGTGTATAGCAATTATCTTGTATAGTGTGATTAAACTCACCCTCTACAACGCTTTGATTATACTCATCAAGTGTCGCCTTTAAAGCTTTTGGGTCTAAATTTATCTTGATTGCTAAATCTTCAATTGAATTTGCTACTATAGGCTCAAAAAGTGATGGCATATAACATTTTTGCACCTTAGAATCTGTGATTGAATAAGCAATCTGATCTTCCTCATTTGCCACCAAACGACCCCAAATTGCGTAACGCTTAGGCCAAAAATCCTCCCCTTCATCATAAAATCTTTGTGCTTTTTTATTAACCACTATACCCAAAGACACGCAATCAACCCTTGAAGCAATGCCTCCATCATATTTTGGAGTCCTTGCATCAATAGCAACCATATGTCCTTGTGTAGGATCTCCTATAATTTGAGCATGATTTTTTTGCAAAGCCCTTAGCATTTTACCTTGATTAAAGCGTGTACCACGGATAATAAAATTTCTTGCCTTTTCTCCCCAAGCTTCTTCGAGCCATTCTAAATTTGACTCAAAACCACCACTTGCAACAATCACTGCCTTTGCTTTGAATTTTAATTCTTTATTTTGTTTTTTGTCTAAAACTAAAATTTCTTTACACCAACCCTCATCTATAACCAAATCTAAAGCTTCAAATTCATAAAAAATTTCAATGCCTAAATTTTGAGCTGTATTAAAATAAGCATTCACCAAAGATTTTCCACCACCTAGAAAAAAAGCATTTGTTCGTCCTAAATGCAAAGTTCCACGCATCGAAGGCTGAAAGCGAACTCCGTATTTTTTTGCAAATTCTACAGCTTGTGGAGTATGAGAGATAACAAAACGTGCATATTCTTCATTGGTTTGCCCTTTAGTTACCTTAAAAACATCTTCAAAAAATTCATCTTCACTATAACTTTCAACCAAAACATCCGTAGGAGCGTCATGCATCGAGCGTAAATTTCTCGTATGTTGTGAATTCCCACCCCTCCACTCTTTTGGAGAGCTTTCCAAAAGAGCTATTTTAACATTTCCTTTACTAGCAGCTGATATTGCAGCACAAAGTGCTGCATTTCCCCCTCCTATAACTACTATATCAAATTCCATTTCACTCTCCTTTTTGCTGTCTTTCATAAATTCCGCCCTTTTTAAATATCACTAAAGAAGCAATTAAAGAACAAAGTGCCGCAAAAGTCAACCAAAATGCAGGTGAAGCAGGATTATCAGTTTTTTCTATTAAATAAGTTGAAATCGCTGGAGTAAAGCCTCCAAAAATTGCCACCGCTATAGAATAAGAAAAAGAAAAACCTAAGGCTTTTACATTTTTTGGCATAATTTCAGATAATGATACAACCATAGCTCCATTGTAAGCACCAAAAATAAAACTAAACCATAATTCAACTATAACCAAATTAGTAAAAGAGATATTATTGGTTAAGAAATTTAACATAGGATAAGCACTAATCACACCTAAAAAAGTTACAGTCAATAAAATAGGCTTTCTTCCTATCCTATCTCCTATATATCCTGAAAAAGGTAACCAAAAAGTATTGCTAACACCTATAATGGTAGTAATTGCAAAACTTTCAAGCTTACTAAAATGAAGTTCCTTATTAGCAAAAGTTGGAGTATAAGCTGTAATAAAGTAAAAAGTTACCGTTGTCATCATTACAAACATAATTCCAAAAAATACAATAGGTATATTTTGTCTTATGCTTTGAAATATTGCTCCTAAGGTTTTTGGCGCTTGATGAATTTTAGCTTTAAATTCAGGAGTTTCATCCAAAGTTCTTCTTATATAAAAAATATAAGGTACAACCAAACAACCGATAATAAAAGGAATTCTCCATCCCCAAGCTTGCATAAGTGCATCTCCTACAAGATAATGCAAAAGCACACCTAAAGCACCTGCAAAAACAGTGGCTACTTGCTGGGAACCACTTTGCCAAGACACATAAAAACCACGCAAATGCTTTGGAGCAATCTCGGCTAAATAAATACTTGCTCCTCCTACCTCAGCACCTGCACTAAAACCTTGTAAAAGTCTTCCAATCACTACGATAATAGGAGCTAAAATTCCTATACTCTCATAACTAGGACAACAGGCTATACTTAAAGTTCCTAAAGCCATGATGCCTAAAGTTAAAACAAGTCCTTTTTTTCTACCATACTTATCCATATAAGATCCAAGAACAATAGCTCCAATAGGACGCATCAAAAATCCCACACCAAATGCCATAAAACTTTGCATTAAAGAAATGAACTCATTTTCAGCTGGAAAAAATACTTTAGCAATAAAAGCAGCATAAAAACCATAAACTGCGAAATCATACATTTCTAAAAAATTACCACTAGCCACACTAAAAATGGTTTTAGCATCACTTTTAGACCTTGTTGCCATGCAACCTCCTTTTTTCTTTTCATTATAAACTAGTTTTTGAAAAAAAATATACTAAAATATCTTTTTGCATACAAAAGTATTTTTTAAGTTACATATTTACACAAAAATATTTAAAAATATTCAAAAATATTAAAAGACTAAATATTTGATTGTTTTATTTTAAGAAATTTGAAAGTTTAATTTTTTGAAAGTTCTAGTGTGAGAATAATAAAAGTATGAGTTATAAATCTATGATTGATTTAAAATATTACTTAAACGTACTTTATAAGCCTGCCTTATATGAAATTTAGCCATTTCTTCTGCTTTTGCAATATCTCTATTTCTTATTGCTTCTACAACAGCAAGGTGCTCTTTGTAGGCTTCTTTAGCACGATTTTCTTTAGCTAAAGTGCTATCTCCTAAAAGCAATAAGGAGCGATCTAAATTTTCCATAATTTTATACAAATAATGATTTCCTGAACAACGATATAGGGTTTGATGGAATAAAACATTATTTGATTTTAATTCATTTAATTCTGTGATATTTTTTTGAGCTTGAACTATATTTTCTAAAATTTCTATCTCCGATGAAGAAGCATATTGGGCAGCAAGTTTAGCTGCTTCGCCTTCTAGTAATTCTCTTATTTCATATAATTTTGTAATAGAAATCAAATCAAGTCCAGCGACAACAAGCCCTTTTTTACTATCTTGTACCAAAATTCCATCATTTTGCAAAAGTCCTAAAGCTTCGCGTATAGGTGTTCTACTAAAGCCTGTTTGCTGCACGATATCTTGTTCTTTTATTCTATCATTAGGTTTTAAACTTCCTTCTTTTATAGACTCTATGATAAACTCATAAATTTTATAACTTGAATTCTTTTGACTTGTTTTTGACATTTCTTTCCTTAATTTTTGTAAAATTATAGTATATTTTTAAAAATTTTATTAATACATTATATTTTACCTTATTTAATCATAATACCAAATAAAAAGGCGAAAATGCAAACAATTGATCAAATTTTTCAAGCACAAATTGAAATTAAAAAATCTACTTTTTTATCCTATCTTTGCCCTTTTAAGGATTTTAAAAATTTGCTTGTAAATTTAAAAAAAGAACACCCCAAAGCCGTTCATTTTGTTTATGCTTATCGAACTTTAAATGAATACAATCAAATCATAGAAGATAAAAGCGATGATGGCGAGCCTAAAGGCACTTCAGGCATACCTTCTTTAAACGTTTTAAGAGGATATGAACTTATCAATACTGCAGTCATCACTGTAAGATATTTTGGTGGCACCAAACTTGGGACAGGAGGACTTGTAAGAGCTTATAGTGATGCGGCAAATGCAGCGATTAACAATGCCTCCTTGCTAACTTTTGAATTTAAAAAAAATATCAAAATTGCCATAGATTTTAAAAATCTCAATCGCTTCGAACATTTTTTAAGAACTCACTCTTTGGAATTTGAGCGAGACTTTAAAAATGAAAAAGTGATTTTAAACTTAAATTTAAACGAAGAGGAAGAGCAAAAGTTTGAAATCTTTTGCACCAAATTTACACCTTTTGAAATAGAGAAATTATAATCTATCTTAAAGCCTCGTTTGAGGCTTTAATTTAAATCGCATTGAGTAAATCACCCAAAAGACTACTGTCTTTATTTTGTCCATTTGCATTTTGATTTAAAAGATCATTATGCACACTCGCACTTTGAGCTTTTAAAGAAAGTTCGCCCTCGTTTTGCCTAAAACGATAAGCATACATGCTTGACATTTGTGCGTATTGAGAGGAATTAGAGTTTGAACTTTGGGTATTGTTTTGTAAATTTTCTTCCGTGCTAGAAGTACCCGAATTTTCCTCTAATTTACTTAATATATCCATAAAATCAGAATCAGAAGTCGAAGAATAATCTTCTACTTGCTTATCCACCTGCTTATACTGACCACTAATCGCATCATATTCATATGAGCTAATAGTTTTATAACTTACTTGCATAGCTTTCTCCTTTCAAAATATGCAAAAACTATACAAGCAAAAAGTGTTCCTTAATCACCATGAGTTGGTAAATGTTCTACATCAAGTTCATTATCTCTTATAAATTCTTCTTTTGCTCTCTTGCAATTTTCATCGCGTATTTTACGATATTCATTACGTATAGTGATTTCTTTATCACTTAAAGGTCTATCCTCTAAAAAACTGATATGGAAATAAGTATCATCGCTTTTTGAATAAGTATTGTAAAAATCTATATAATCAAAATAATCCTTACCATTATCAAATTCCACCACTTCTTCTATATAAATAGTAGGTCCAAAGCCTTTATGATTTTGGGTAAAATGTCCAAAGCCTGCGCTATACTGAATTCTAAATTTAGCCATCATTTTCTCCTAAAAATTCTTGGTAAGTTCCACGAAAATCAGTCAGTTCTCCATCTTTTAAGTGCCAAATACGATTGGCAAAAGCAGAAACTAGCTCCCTGTCGTGACTTATGCAAAGTGCAACACCCTTGAAATTATACAAAGCTTCACCAAGGGCTATGATACTCTCAAGATCCAAATGGTTATCAGGCTCATCCAAAAGTAAAAAATTTGGGCGCTCTAGCATTAAACGCGAAAGCATCAAACGATGCTTCTCTCCTCCGCTTAAGCTCGCTGCCATTTTCTCTTGATCACTACCACTAAAAAGCATTCTACCTAAACACTTTCGAATTTCATCCAAATCTTTGAATTTTTCACTCATAAGCCATTCGTAAAGTTTCAAATTTTCACAAATTAAATTGCTTGTATCTTGAGGAAAATATCCAAGTTCTATAGTCGCTCCAAGGTGCATAGAACCGCTATCAGGAGCAATAGCATTGGCAATGATTTTAGCCAAAGTTGACTTGCCTACACCATTTGCACCAATTAAAGCAATTTTGTCATTTTTTTCGATTTTTAATTCTAAATTTGAAAACAATTCTTTATCATAAGCCTTACTAATACCCTTAAGCTCTAAAACTTCATTTCCTATTTCACGATTTGTTCTAAAAACTATACTTGGATCCCTGCGACTTGAAATTTTAATCTCTTCAAGCTCTAATTTCTCCAAAGCCTTTGCGCGACTTGTAGCTTGTTTTGCTTTAGAGGCATTCGCACTAAAACGGCGGATAAAATTTTCTAATTCTTCTCTTTCTTTTAAGGTTTTATCGCGTTTAAGCTCAGCTTGTTTAGCTAAAAGTGTTGAAGCCATATACCAATCATCATAATTTCCAGCAAAATCACGAATTTGTTTAAAATCCACATCTAAAATTCTTGTACAAATTTTATTTAAAAAATGCCTATCATGAGAAATCACCACCAAGGTTCCTTCATGTCTTAAAAGCTCATTTTCAAGCCAAGAAATCGCTTCTAAATCAAGGTTATTTGTAGGCTCGTCTAAAAAAAGTACATCTGCGCCCAAAAACAATACTTGTGCAAGTAAAACCTTAAATTTATCTGCACTTTGCAAGGTGCTCATCAAAGCATCAAAATCTTTGATTTTTAAAGAGCTTAAAATTTTCTCACAACGCGTTTCACAATCATAATTAGGATCCTCTTCAGCTGTTATCATTTCAAGCTCGCTTAAGCGTTCGTTGATCTCATCTGTAAATTCTTCGCTCATATAAAGTTTTTCTTTTTCTTTTAAGGCATCATATAAACGCTTATTTGCACACATTACCGCATCTTTGATGGTATAATTTTCAAAAGCAAATTGATCTTGACCTAAAACAGCTATTCTCAATCCTTCATCAAAGACGACTTCTCCGCTACTTGACTCTATCTCGCCCGAAAGAATTTTTAAAAAGGTAGATTTTCCTGCACCATTAGCTCCTATTAGTCCATATCTTTGGCCGCGAACAAGTTTCAAATTTACATTTTCAAATAAGAGTTGATTTGCAAAGCGCATAGTAAGATTTTTAACTTCAACCATAATTTTCCTTCAATTTTTTACTTATAAAAATTTTTAAGAAATTGTAGCGAAAAAAGACTTGAAGTTAATTGAGTAGTAAAATTTAATTAAGCAATGATTTCTCATTACTTAATTTTTTATAAGTCTTATTTAAAATCTCCATTGACATAAGCTAATTCTGAAATTTTTACTTTATTTGCACTGAAAACTTTATAAGTAACACTCCAAAGACCTTTTCTATTTTCCCCCTTTAAGATAGCATTTACCATAACCATGCAAGAATCAGAATTAAGAACAAAATTTGAAATGGAATTAATTTCAATCATATCAGTATAATTTGTTTTTCCATAATGCTTAGCCATTTCTTTCATACTTTTTTCATAAGATTCGTAATCAATTCCTTGAGCTTTAAATCCTGACAATTCATACATATTTTTAAAAATTTCAATAGGAATTTGCTTTTTAAGACTTGAAATAATTTTAGCATTATCGCATTGTTCCAATGGATTGGCTTGAAGGTATATAAATCCTATAAATAAAAACAAAATCACTTTTTTAAACATATTTGCTCCTTTAGCTTTTAGATTTTGGTATCAAAATTCCATTTGTAAACTCTTCTTCTTTAATAATTTCACCATTTTTATAGTATCTAAAAATTCCATTTTTGATTCCGTTTTTGTAACTTTCTTCACTCTCTAAGGAACCATTTTGATTGTAGGATTTTTGCAACCCATCCATTTTGCCTTGATTATTAAAATTATATTCAAGAGCTAAAGTGCCATTTTCATAATATTCTTTATAGTTACCTTCAAACTCTTGCATTCCATCTTCATCAAAACCAAGTAATTTACCCTTCGCTCTAATGTTTCCATTTTCATAATAGCCAATATAATCACCATATCCACGATTATCTTTAAAATTCATTTCTTCCAAAAGTTGTCCATCTTTAGAATATTCTCTGCTAACCCCATCTCTTTTTCCATTTTTATAGTTCTCTTCTGTTCTTAGTTGGCCATTATCATAAAAGGTTCTTTTTATTCCATGTATCCTTGACTCTTTATTGTAAGGAATTTCTTCTTTTAAATTCCCAGTTGTTGAGTATTTATTTTGTTGAACCTTAACCACATCACTTGGCTGCCCAGGAAAATCGCCTCCACAACCATTTAACAATACCACAATTAAACCACAAACACTTAAAAATTTTGTCATTTTTTCTCCTATTTTTCATTTTTTTCTTTAATAATAATAGTTTGTTTAAAACTTCCTGTAAAAGACCATATTAAACACACAAGCCAAACAATAAAAGTCCAACCAAAAAACAAATTCAGCAAAGAAATTATCAGCCAATTAGAATGCTTTCTACTCAAACCAATAATAGCGGGTAACATGTATAATACAAACAATAACATTGTTACAAAAATAGATCCGCCACTTACGCCTTCCATTAATTCTCCTTAAAATATAAAAATTACTCCAAATTATAAATTTAAAAAACTTTAATAAATCTTAAAAACAATAATATTTATGCTTTTTTTATAAATTAAGCATAAATATTATTATATATAAAATTTAAAAACTTATATTTTATCATTTCAAAAAACAATATAAAGAGAAATGATGACAAAACGAGATATGGCTGCCTTTTTGGGGGTTGATGTGCAAACTTTACGAAATTGGAAAAAAACTAGACCAAATCTTTATCGCGTAATACTACAAGGGTTGGCTATTGATGAAGCAATTAACGAAAGTTATGAAAATTTTCACAAGCTTGCCAAATTTAGTGAAAATGCAGAAAAGAAAGTTTTAAAAAGTGATTTAAATGTTATTGACTTATATGCCAAATTTAAAAAAACACAAATGGAATAGATCGCTCAATATCTCATATGCCAAAAAATCTCAAATTATAATCAATAAATTCAAATAAAACCAATTTTTAAGATTTTTTCTATACAATTTCTACTTTTATCTTTAAAATTTTAAGGTTTTATTTAATGTTTTTTTTACAATCTTTAAGTATTTTTAGTATATTTTTTGAATTTTTAGCACTTGCTTTGGCATTTTATTTCAAAAATACAAGAATTTTTTTTCTTACACTCGCCTTGTTTATTTTTCATCTGCCCTATCTTTATACAAGTACCTTTCAAGCACATTTGTTTGTTTCTTTATTTTTGCCTTTGGTTTTTATTTTACTTAGCGTCAAACAAATGGGAAAACTTATAATAGAACAAAAAAATTTAAGCTCTGCGATTTTACTTATTTTTATAATACTTTTAAGCTTTTTCTTGCCAAGAAATACCGGTTTTAGCGCTGCAAATTTGAATTTTCATTTTTTAAATTTAAATTTTTTTAGACCTCTTAGTGAGCTTAGCTTTTTATTTTTTATGTTTATTTCACTTATCCTAATCATCAAAGCCTTTAAAAGCAAAGAAAACTATCTTTTTTTAGCTTTTTTGGGAGCAAATTTTCAATTTTTATTTGAAAGTTTTTGGGGATTTGCTTATTTTGAATTTGCAAGTTTGGTTTTTTGCTTTTATTTGATTTATCAAGCCTACAAAATCGCATTTTTTGATACCCTAACCAAACTTCCTAATGAAAAAAATCTCAATCGCTTTATCAAAGGTAAAAATTCTTACACTATAGCTTTACTTCACTTTAACGAATTTAAGGATACTCAAGAAATATATATTAAGCTTATTCTAAAACAAATTGCAAAAATTTTAAAACGCTTTAAAGCAAAAATTTTTATCGTAGAAAATGATTTTGTTTTAATTTTTGATGACAAAGATACAGCTTTAAAACATCTTGCTTTTTTAGAATCTACATTAAAAAACACAGAATTAAAACTTGAAAATGAAACTTTTAAACCCGAATTTAAACTTGTGTGGAAAGAAAAAGAAGGAAATTTGAATCAGAATTTACAAAGCCTAAGAGTAAAACTCTAAGGCTTAAAAATTATTTTTCGTTAGCTTCAACTTCGATATTAAGATGAACATCATCACCTAAAGTAATAGTTGAAGTATCTGGCGCAAAGTTAAAATCAGAACGTTTGATTTTGCCATTTAAAGAAAAACCTACTTTTTCTCTACCATCTTTGCCTTTAGCTGTACCGCCGATTTCAGTATCCAAAACCACCTCTTTAGAAACACCTGCTATGGTTAAAGTTCCTGTCATTTTACCTTTTTCATTGTCGATTTTTTCGTATTTTTTCATTACAAAAGTCATATTAGGGAATTGTTTTGCTTTGAAAAAATCATCTTGTTGTAAGTGATTATCTCTTGTTTGGTTGTCTGTATTTACAGATGCTACTTTAACTGTTGCTTCAAGTTTTTTAAATTCAAAACTTGCAGGATCAAAATCGATTACCGCATCATAATCTTGAAAATTTCCTTTTACATTGCTGATTTGTAAATGTTTGATTTTAAAACCTACATCAGTGTGAGTTTTATCTAAAGTAAATTCTTTAGCAAATAAACCTGCACTTAGCAAAGAAGCTGCAACAAGGGAACTTAATAAAATTTTTTTCATTTTTTTCCTTTTTTTGTATTTTTTATGTAAGAAGAATTCTATTAAACAAAAAACAATCAACCATTAATGATAATTTTAGTCCATTTTATTTTTAAGAAAAATCACAAATTCATCAAAACTAGGTAAATTTAAATCCCTTAATTCTCTTTGCTGCTTGCCCCACATACATTCTGGAAAAAAAGCATCCTCTTTAAATCTTGCCATTACATGAAAATGCACTCTTGGAACATAGTTTGCAAAAGAAGCAATATTGATTTTTTCAGGTTTGTAAAATTCTATCATAGCCTTTTCGCAACGCAAAATTTTATCAAAAATTTCTTTTTGAAGTTCATAGGGACAATTACTAAATTCTTTATAGATTTGCTTGGTAAAAATTTTAATCCATGGTACTTGAGATTCTTCTTTTTCTATATAAATCCATTTATTTTCATAAATCATTAATCTTCCTTTAAAATTGTATTGATTGTTATTTTACAAAATTTATCAAATTTTTAAGTCAAAATGCGTTAATATTTCTAAAATATACAAAAAAGCAAAGGAGGAAAAATGCAAATTAATTTAAATTACAATTATATTAGCAGCTCTTCTTTTGACAATACACAAAAAAATAATACCGCACAAGAAAATACAGAAAACACAAACTCGCAAAATAAAGACCCAAAGCAAAATAACGAACAAACTCAAATGATAAACGGAGTTGAACTTACTATGCAACAAGTACAACAAGTGCGTGAACTTCAAAGCATAGATAGAAATGTAAAAGCTCACGAAGCAGCGCATCAAGCTGCTGGAGGTGGTTTGGCAGGGGCTGCAAGTTTTAGTTACACAAGAGGACCTGATAATCAAATGTATGCCACAGCAGGTGAAGTTCCTATAAGAATGCAAAAAGGAAGAACACCTGAAGAAACCATAGCCAATGCGCGTCAAGTTGTTGCAGCGGCCATGGCACCTGCCGATCCTAGTCCGCAAGATTACAGAGTCGCTGCAAATGCTTTAAAAATGGAATTTGAAGCAAGAGCTGAAGCAACAAAACTTAAAGCACAAGAAGCACAAGAGAAAAAAGAAGAAAACGAAGAAAAACAAGAAAATCTTGATACAAATAATCAAGATTCTAAAGATAGCTCCGAAAAAGCAAAAACAAATAAAGACTTTCGAAATTTCATTGGTACAATCTATCAACAAAATTCACAAAATAATCAAATCAATTTTAGTTTAGTTTCTTAAATAATATATTTTTGATGATATTTTAATAAATTTCTATATCTTGAGAATTTAGCTTTCTGTAAGCAGCACAAGCTTCTTGGTGTTTTTTGTCACAAGCCATGCCCAAATATCTCTTAGCCTTTTTCAAATCTTTTTTCTCAAGCTCATAATAACGTCCGATCAAATAACAAGCCTCCCCAAAACCTAAAGTACAAGATTTAGAATAAAAAGCTAAAGCCGATTTAAGATTTTGCCTTACAAGCTCTCCTCTTTCGTACAAAAAGCCTAATTTATAACAAGCTCTAGCATCTTTTAAATCGCAAGATCTTTTATAAAAATGTGTAGCCATTTGACCATCTTTTTCATCTTCATAAACCAAACCCATATGGTTACAACTTGAAGAATCGCCTAAATTACAAGCCTTGTTAAATGCTAAAAGAGATTCATTAACATAACCTCGATCTTGTAAGGTTAAGGCCATATTAGAACAAGCTTTAGCTAAACCAAGTTTGCAAGACTTATCATAAAATTTATACGCTTTGTTAAAATCTCTTGCAACCCCTTGAGCATTTTCATTCATATAAGCTAAAGAAAAACAAGCTTTAGCATTATCTTTTTCGCAAAGTCTTTCAAAAATTTCATATGCTTTTACAAATTTATTTCCCTCATAAAGCCTTAAAGCATTATCTAAATCGTCCACAGCAAAAAGAGTGTGAAAAAATAAAGATAAAATGAAAAATATCCTCATAAATTTTCCTTCAATACACTTCTTACTTCTGAAATTTGCTCCTTGCGTTTTTGCAATTCTGCTTTTTTTAAAGCTAAGATTTTATTTTTTTCTTCAATTATATTTTTATTTTGTTCTAAAAAATGATTAGATATTTTTACTAAAATCGGCTTATTGATAAGCAAAGCTTCAAATTCATAGACATTGAGTTCGGTTAAAACTCTCTCATAAATTTCACTCTTCTTAGGATAAAAAAGAGTAAATTCGGAGCTATCCAACTCATAAAGAACTCGACTTTCGTTGATTTTTCTACTAAAAAATGCCAAGCTTAATTTTGTAGCATTTTCATAATTTGCAAAAGCTTTGAGATTTAGTTTTTCAAAAAATAAATCCAACTCCAAAATACTTTTAAATAAAAGCTCTTTAAAGTCTTTTAAAAAGTACTCATCACTTGCATTGCAAAAAGCCCTAAGTTCACTAAAATTTTTATCACTTTGCAAGATATGATCTTTTTGTATATTTGAAAATTCGGCTTTAAAAAGTAATATATCTTTTTCTAAATTGTCTATAAAATCTTTCAATTTTTGTTTTATTTTTTCAAACGATTCATAAATTTCATTTTTGATTTTTTTAAATTCTTTATTCATTATATCGCTGTTATAAAACATTGCCAAAAAAGCATCATCACTCGAGATAAAAGGAGCTTTATAATCGTATTTTACATATAAATCCTTTTTCAAAAACCCCTTAGCTTCTTTGTAAAAATGAGCCTCTTTTTCTTTAATACAATTAAAAATTTCACTTGCAATTCTTTCACCAATACTTTTAAGCTTATTTAAAATTTGATGATTTAAAATTTGAACTTCTTTTATAAAATCATCAAAAGAAGAATTTAATTTCTCTTGATAAATTTGAAATTGATTCACAAGTTTGTCAAAAATATCCACAAAAAGCCTATTTTCATCTTCTAAAACTTGACACAAATGAAGCATTTTTCTCTTTGTAAATTTTTGTTTTAAAGCTTTCTCATCTAAGCTATCTAAAAAATCTAATAAAAGATTAAAATTAGATTCTTTATATTTTGTTTCGTCTTTTGCTTCCTTGCAAGAAATGGCAATCAATTCTTTAAAATATTTAGAAAAAACTGTTTTGGCATAACTTAATACATTTTCTAATTCTTGAGTACTAAGCTTATCTTTTTGATTTAAAACACAAATGCTGTTTTCGCCCAAAAGCTCTAAGTTCGCCTTTATAGCGTCTTCTTCGCTCTTTTTTCCTGCATTATCAATCAAGCTTAACCAAATCGCCGCATGGATATTTTGAAGCTCCTTTAGAGTGGTTAAAGTATCATCTTCGTTAGCATTCAGTCCTGGAGTATCCACTAGGGTAATTTTTTTAAGCAAAGGTATGGGTGCAAAAATATGCAAACTTTTTGTTTCTTTTATGTTATTTCTTTGATCTGTATATTTTGCCAACTCCTCTATATGAGTGATTTCATCACTTCCATCTTGAAATTCAACTCTTAAAAAATATTCATCCGCATAACGCAAAAAAGTAGGTTTAAAAGTAACAGGCACCACTCCTGTAGGTAAGCATTCTTTTTTTAGGATTAAATTTAAAAGGGTGGATTTTCCACTTGAAAATTGACCTATGATAGCAATATTAATATTTTTTTCTAAAGAAAAACTCAATTCTTCAAGCTCTTGAGTAAGATTATAGCTTGGGTGCATGAAAGGCTCGTTTAGTTTTTTACATAGCATTTTAATTTGCCCTTCAAAACTTTTATCAAAATCTATATTATAGGCATCTTCATAAGCCTTTATAAAATGATTTAAAATATTAATTTGCATTCATAAGCTCCACTTCAAGCTGTTGTAATTTTGCAATTTTTTCCAAATTTTCCTCATAAGAAAATAAAATGTCAGCATTTTGATTTTTAAGATTATTGATCAAATGTTCAATACTCGCTAGCTTTTCTTTTTGTAACACTTCATAATTTGCCATTCTTTCATTCAAGAAAGCAAAAAAGGCGCCATTGATATCCAAATCCTTTAATATAGCACCTATATTAAAGCTTTCAAAAGTGCTAAAAATCACTTCTGTTAGTCTTGTTTCAAGCTCGAACAAATCGACTTTGGTAGAGATAATTTGCTCGATTTGCAGTCTTAACAATGCAAATTTTTCATCGCTAAAAATATTTTCTATCTTTTTAGAAATTTCGTCTTTAAAGCCTTCAAATCCATTGTCAAAATCATCTTTTAAGAAATCATATTTTAAAGCCAAACTTGTTTTTAATTCTTCTATTTTTTTAATATTTTCAAATTTAACCTCTCTTAAAATATCATTAATACCATCTTTAACCGTGATATCTATCATATTTAAGATACGATTAATATTAATTTTTTGAGCTTTATCTTTTAAATATTTAATTTCATCAATCAAACGCTCTTTGAGTTTTTTAGCCAATAATAAAACAAGATTATCCACCCCATTTTCAAAATTCTCAAGATTTAAAATAGAATTTGAAATCTCTTCCTTTGCTTCCCTAAGCGCTTCTTCTTTGGCTTTAAATTCTGATAAAAGTTTATTATTTTCTTCGCTTAAACCTTGTCCATCTTCTTTTATAAGCTTATTTTGCATTTCATATTCATTTAAAATATTTTTAAGCTCTAAAAGCAATTCTTTTTTATAGGCTTGTAAAATAATTTTACTTTTTTCTCCAGAATAAAGCTCATTAAAAAGGTATTCCTCAAATTCTTTCATACCGCTTTTCTTAAAGCTTTCTTCAGAAGATAAACCCTTGTAAAAATCACTTGCCATTTTTGCACTTACACATAAAAAATCTATCTTTTCTATCAAATGCGTGTCAAAATTTTCAAGTCTAGCCTTAAGACTTTCCTTGGTATAATTTATCACTTCATCTAAATCTTTTTGGCTTAACAAATCTGCCTTGGTAAGGACAATTAAAAATTTGCTAAGCCGAGAATTCAATAAACAATGGATTAAAAATTCAGCATCCTTTTGTGTTAAAGCTTGAGAAGCATTCATAAGATGGATTAAAAAATCGCTTTCTTTAAGATACTCATTAGTTAGAATTTCTCTTTGCACGACTATATCATCAAGCCCTGGAGTATCCACTATAGAGATATTGTTTTTTAAAAATTCCAAATTACTTTTGATTTCTATCTTTTTAATAAGAGCAGAAATTTGGTTTTTAGCAGAACTAAAATCCTTGAGTTCATTTAAATTAATTTTTTGCGTTAAAGCTTTATCTTGAACATATTCTTTTATATCTACTTTTAAAGCAAGCTCATCGATAAATTCTTTTAATTCCTTGCTAAATTTGGAACTTTTTAATATATTATCCCATTCTTGAGTATCCCAAAAATAAATCACAGCTTCTTGGGTATTGCCATAACTTAGTAAAGTCAAATTTGCGGTTTCAGGGATATTAGAAACGCCTAAAAAATCCTCTTTTAAAAGTGCATTGAGTAAACTTGATTTTCCCGAATTCATAACCCCTGTTATAGCTATATTGAATTCTAATTTTTGAAATTTTTCCAAAGTTTTTTGAAGTCTTATTTTACTATTTTCATCAAAACTCAATTTGCTAAGCTCTATATTGATATGATTAAGCTCATTAAAACCACTTTGAAACAAAGCTTTTTTATCAACGCTTTGAACTTGAATATTTTGTATATATTCTAAAATTTCAGTATTGTTTGAAATTTTTTGCAAAATTCGCAAGGCTTTTAACAAATCTTGTTTAGGTATAAAACCTTCTCTAAACATATTTAAAACACAAATTTGAGCTTTTTGAATACTAAAAATATCTACTCTTAAATCAATTTTTTTACAAATATTGCCAAATTCTTTTAAGAGAAAATATCTTTCATAATTGTCTTTGTTAACACTTAATATTATAGCAAGTTCGGCAACATCAAGAATATTTTTATCTTTAAAGCTTGCATTAAAATCTAAAAGCTGGAGTTCATTTTGCCAGAGTTTTTGGAGTAATTCTTTCATAATTTTCCCCTTTTTAAGGGGAAAATATTATTTATTTCTTTGAGCAACAAGTTGTCTTCTCATATAAGCAATTTTACTTTGTAAAGGTAAATTTTTAGGACAATTATCCTCACAAGCTAATAAAGACATACATCCAAAAACACCATCATCATCACCCACTAACTCATAGAAATCTTCCACTGTTCTATGATCATGCGGATCTTGTAAATATCTAGCTGTTCTTAAAAGCCCTGTTGCTGCGATAAAATTCGGACGCATAAGTTTAGTTGCACACGAAGCTACACAAATTCCACACTCGATACAACGATCAAGTTCAAAAGTTTCATCTGCTACTTCAGGCTCTATGCGTTCTTCAATTTTTGAAATGTCGGTTTCTTTTTCATTATGCACCCAGCTTTCAACGCGCTTACACATATCTTCAAACCACTCGCCTGTATTGACACTCAAATCCTTAATATGTCTAAATGCAGGCATAGGCATAAGCTCAATAACTCCATCAGGATAATCTTTTGTTAGAGTCTTACAAGCAAGCTTTGGTACACCATTAATCATCATTGCACAAGATCCGCAAATTCCTGCACGACAAACAAAGTCAAAACTCAAATCCGCATCCATTTTTTCGCGGATTAAAGTCAAGCATACAAAAACTGTCATAAAAGGAGTTTCTTCAAGCTCATAAGTTACAAAATGAGGCTTTGAAATTTTGCTTAAAGGATTATATTTAAACGCCTTTATCGTTAATTTTCTACTCATAATCCACTCCTATTCTTTGATTTAGCGCTTTATATTTTGGTTGTAATTCATAAGGCATTAAAGCATGCTGAATTTCGTGACGATTTTTACCTTCAGCTTCCATTTTTTCGCGGATTGCATCAACTTCAGCTTGACGCTTTTCACTTAAAGGATTTTCTATGATATTTCCCTTAGCACCATACCCACGGAATGCAGGTGGCATTTCCATTTTCATAATATCAAGTTCATCGTATTCAACACGAGGCAAGCTTTCACCTTCTACCCAATAAGTTAGAGTTCTCTTCATCCAATTTAAATCATCTCTTTTTGGATAATCCTCTCTATAGTGCGCCCCGCGACTTTCGGTTCTTAATAACGCCCCATAAGCTACGCAAAGTGCGACTTTAAGCATTCTTGGAACTCTATAAGCTTCTTCTAGCTCAGGGTTTGCGCAGTCAAGTTCTTTGCAATGCACTTTTACATTTTGAGATTCTTTATAAAGTTTTTCAAGCTCATCAACAGCTTCTTTTAAGCCTTCACCTGTTCTAAAGATTGCTACTTTATCCCACATGATTTCTTTCATTCTATTTTTAATTTCAAAAACAGAATATTTACCTTCTTTGTCTACCAAAGATTTTAAATATTGATATTCTTTTGTTAAAAAGTCTTTTACTACATTTGTATCAATAACTTCTCCATTATTTTTACAATAATCTGCAAAATAATCCCCTATAATCATACCCGCAACAACAGTTTCAGCACAGCTATTTCCTCCTAAGCGGTTAAATCCGTGCATATCCCAACAAGCTGCTTCACCGCAAGCAAAAAGACCATCTAACCATTGACTCTCACCTGTAGGTTTTGTTCTAATGCCGCCCATAGAATAATGCTGCATAGGTAAAACCGGAGCCCAACCTTTTGGACCTTCATCAGCAGGATCGATGCCATTGAAAGTTTTACAAATATCTTGCACATCACGAAGATTTTTTTCTACATGTGCACGACCAAGTATGGAAATATCAAGCCATAAATGATCACCATAAGGACTTTTTACACCCTTACCTTTTCTAATATGTTCCATCATTCTACGACTTACCACATCACGGCTTGCAAGTTCTTTTTTCTCTGGCTCATAATCAGGCATGAAACGATATCCATCCACATCGCGTAAGATTCCACCATCTCCACGACATCCTTCAGTAAGCAAAATTCCACTTGGAACAATAGGCGTTGGGTGAAATTGTACAGCTTCCATATTTGAAAGTCTACAAAGTCCTGTTTCAAGAGCTATAGCTGCACCTGTTCCTTCACAGATAACTGCGTTTGTAGTTTGCTTATAAATTCTACCATAACCACCCGTTGCTATCATTGTTCCTCTTGCAATATAAGCAATCAATTGTCCATTAGTTAAATCTCTTGCAATTACGCCCAAGCATTTTTTGCCATCATGGATAACTCTAACCGCTTCCATTCTGTCGATGATTTTTACTTGATGTTTGATAGCTTCATTAGCTACGCCATATAGCATACAGTGGCCTGTAGCATCAGCTATATAGCAAGTTCTCCATTTTTTAGTTCCACCAAAGTCACGAGCGTTGATGAGTCCATGAGCCTCTTCTCTTTCTTCGATTACAGTTTTTTGTGCATTAATAACAACCGTTCTTGGCCCTTTAGTTACCCTAGTCCAAGGAACCCCCCAAGAAGCAAGTTCGCGAACAGCTTTTGGAGCGGTTTGTGCAAACATTCTTGCCACTTCTTGATCGCAACCCCAGTCGCTTCCTTTTACTGTATCTGCAAAGTGTAGATCTTCATTATCGCCTTCACCTTTAGCACCATTTCCTAAAGAAGCCTGCATACCTCCTTGCACCGCAGCAGAGTGCGAACGCTTTACTGGACAAATACTTAAAAGTGTTACACTTTGACCACTTTTTGCCACCTCTATTGCAGCTCTAAGGCCTGCTAAACCTCCGCCTATTACTAAAGCATCACTATATTGAATATTCATAATTTGCTCCATTATAAGTTTTTACCATTGCAGTTGTTTGATTTTGATAATTTTCAAATCCAATTTTAGCAAATGCTGCAAGACTTAAAACTCCTAAAACCAAGAAGAAAATACTGATTATCCATTTTGCCATCTTGAGTTTTTTACGACTCTTGCGAATATCTTTAACATCTTTTGCTTCAAACCAGCCCCATTTTACACAAAGTCTATAAAGCCCTATACTACCATGCAATTCCACACAGATTAAAAGTGCGATATAAAAAAGCCACATAAAATGATTGATCACCCTATCACCTGACATATCAGCAGAAATTTTATCTCCATTTGTGATAACAAAAATCAAGTGTGCAGAACCTAAGAAAAACATTACAAAACCTGTAAATGCTTGAACAAGCCATAATGAAGTATCACCATGATTCATTTTTTTAGCATGAGTTCTAAGAATTTGGTATTGGCGAAAATTAATAGGAAATTTTCTCATAGCCAATAAAGCATGCACAAAAAATACCACCAAAACACAGGCGGCTAAAAATGAGGTAATATAACTCATCATTGGATCGTTATAAATGAATTTTAATTCCAAAAAATGGACAACGGAATTAAAAAAATCCTTACTCACCAAGATAGTAGATACAAAAACCATATGTACCCACATGAAAAGACCTAGAAAAAGCCCAGAAGCACTTTGGATAAAATCTAACTTTGCAGGCATTTTACTTTTTTTGCCATCAATGCTCTTACCCAAATACCCTTCGATAAGCTCACTCATCTTCACTCCTTTATAGAAAGAAATTTAAAAAATCTCTTCATTATAGTACAATAGCCTTTAATACACATTAAATATTTACTTTTTTAAACTTTATGCAAATATAAAATAACAAGGCTGCTACAAACATAAGCAAACTCAAAATTTGTCCCATGCTCATACCCCAAAAAATAAAGCCCAAACCAAAATCTGGTTCACGATAAAATTCACACACAAAGCGCGCCAAAGAATAAACACAAGCATAAACAAGAATAAGTTCACCTTGAAATTTTTGTTTCATTTTTACCAGATAAATAACGATAAAAACCACAACTCCCTCTAAAAAGGCTTCATAAAGTTGTGATGGATGCCTTAAAACTCCCTCCACATAAATACCCCAAGGTACATTAGTAATGCGTCCAAAAAGCTCTTGGTTTAAAAAATTTCCTATGCGACCAAAAACATAAGCTAAAGGCACGCTCAAAGCTACCAAATCAAGAAATTTCCAAGGATTTTCTTTATATTTTTTGCAAAATAAAAAAGTGGCTATTAAAAATCCTATAATTGCTCCATGATAACTCATACCACGAATGCCTACAAATTCACCATTTGCATAAGGATTAAAAATTTGCCAAGGATGAGTAATATAATACATAGTATGTGCATCATAAATTAAAATATATCCAAGTCTTGCTCCTAAAATCACGCCAATTTCCACCCAAATGAAATAGCTATCTAGGCGTTTTTCATTGATATCTAACTTGAATTTTCTTACAAAAAATTTAGCTAAAAGCAAGGCTAAAAGTAAAGCCAAAACATACATAATTCCATACCAATGTACTTTAAACCCTAAAACACTAAAAGCTACAACATCAAAATTTGAATAAATATTTTGCCAAAATTCCATACTTTTTCCATTATTTATTTTATAAAAATATAGCAAAAAAACTTTAACTTGCTATAATTAAACATAATTTCTTATCTTAAAGGTTAAAAAATGAAAAAATATTTCTTATTTGTTATTGCTTTATTTTTAGCTGCTTGCAGTGGTGCTAGCAATAATTTTGTGCATGTTTCAATGCCCAATTTCAAGCCTCAAACCCCTACCAAAGTGGAGCCTATAGATTCTGGGGTTTCAATCATGCTAGAACCTATAAATATAGAACAAAATAATAATTATTCAGATTATTTTGAAAACTCTGTACTTAAAATTCGCATCGACAAAGAAGTGGCTCTTTTAAAGGAAAATTTGGAAGAACAATTTAAAACCATAGCACAGCTTAAAGGCTATAAAATAGTAACTTCAAATCCTGACTATACCCTGAAAAGTTTAGTAAGCATTCTTATAGAAGAAAAAAATATACAAAAATCAAATAATTTCATGAGTGGAGAATCTATTAAATCCAATCTAGGAATTAAATTTCAAGGAAAAATTGATTTTATTGACCAGCATAACCCTCAAAATTCAACCAATCTAACAAGTCATACCAAACTTGACTCTTTGGTAGATTTAAATTATCCTATTAAAACCAAAGATGGAATAAATATGTTTAAAACTACTATTTCAACAGTACCCACACAACTTAATAAAGGTTTAGAAAAACCGGCTTTTGAAATAGATAAAAGCTTTTTACATTTTTATAAAAATACTTTAAATACGCTCTATAACAACCTGTCAAAAGCCACAGATATAGGAAAAACTGTACCAAATAGCAATACTGATTCTGGCGGCTTTAATCATTTTGATACCAACACAATCTTTGAAGAAAATTTACCTCAAGAACAAAATTTAGATAACAATTCACAAGATATTTCTTTTCAAGAGCAAACATCTTCAAATTCAAATATACAATATGAAAATAACACAAACAAAAATCAAGATGGGGTTATCATTTTTGAATAATTTCTTAAATTCTAGCTATTGCCACTTGGCAATAGCGTTCTAATTTCTCTTAATATTTTATTATTTTAAGAAAAGTTAAGACTCTAGCTTTAGAGCTTCTTGCATGGCATTTTTAATCTTTTCTCTTTTATCTTTAACATCAAAAAAAAGTTCAAAGGCAAAAACTGCTTGCCATAAGAGCATATCAAATCCATCTTTTGTTTTTAAGTTATGCTCTTTACTCAATTTTAAAAAAGAAGTCTCTTTGCCATAAATAACATCAAAGGCAAATTTTGCTCTACTTAAAATTTTATCTAAAAGTATTTTATCACAAGGCAAATCATCATCTTTTAGGCCTGCTGAAGTTGAATTGATCACTAAATCAAAATCAAAATCATCTAAAGCATCATAAAGACTAGTTTTATATAGAGTAAAATCCTTAAATCTTTTTTCACTACGATTTACCACACAAACCTCTACACCCTTTTGTTTTAAAGCAAATGCTAGAGCGAGCGCAGTCCCTCCAGCTCCTAAAATCAAAGCTTTGTTAATACCTTCAAATTCTTTAATGGCTTCTAAAAAACCTAAGGCATCTGTATTGTAAGCATAAATTTTTCCATCTCTTAAACACAAAGTATTTGCAGAGCCGATATTACGAGCAAACTCATCCTTGACATCAGCTATTTCCAAAGCTACTTCCTTAAATGGCAAAGTAATATTTGCACCTTGAAGCTTTAACTTAAAAAAATCTTGTCTTAATTGATGATAATCTTGTAGATGATAGCGTGTGTAAATACCATCAAGTTTAAGAACTTGAATGGCATTGTTATGAATTCTAGGTGATTTAGAATGCGAGATAGGATCACCAATAACAGCTAAAAATTTCATTTTAGAGTGAAGGAAAAAGCGTCTTTAGCTACTTCTTTTCTAATTTTAGCTAACTCCGTTGCAACATTTGCTTTTTCAAAAGGCCCTATTAAAACCTTAGTGATTTCTTTTCCGCCTACTGTAGTTTTATAAAGCTTATATTCATAGCCTTTTTGCTTTACAGCTGCTAACTCTCTTGACTTTTGATCTAAATTACTTACTGAAAATATTTGAACATAAATTCCAGAAGCCAAGCCATTTGGATGAACAGGTTTAGCATCTACATTTTTAAACAAATCATTAGCATTTGTTTTTGATTCTTGCTTAGTTTCTTGTTTTGGTGCTTGCTTTGCAGGCTCCTTTTTTGTAACAGTCTGTTTTACTTCTTCTTTTGGCTTACTTTCCTGTTTTGCTTCTTGCTTAGGAGCTGTAGTATTTAAAGGTGCTGCTTTTTCAGAATTTATCGTATTTGGTTCAGCAGGCACTTCTTGATCAGGTACAGTTAAATTGATATTATCATTTGCATTAGAATTAGAAGTCGATACTGAAGAATTATCATTTTGCTCTCCTTGAATCTGTCTTCTTAAGGCTTCAAATTGATCTTCAGCTGAAGTATTCTCAGTGATAGGCATACTCTCAAAAGAATCAGCATTATTATCTTGCGTTATATTCAAGGGTTCACTTGGTAAAATGCTTTGATTTTCAGCATTTTCTTCGCCACTATTAATAAGTTTCATCACTATCATAATCACTAGAAATAAAATTACCAAAGCAATAACGCGTAAGAGAATTTTTTTCATTTTTTCACTTTTATTACTTTTTTCCAAAATAATGTCATCAAATTCATTCTTATTATTTTCCATAATATTCCTTTCTTACATATGTTTAGACCAAGAACTGCCTCGTTCTTTTTGATAGACTTCGTAGGGCAATATTAATATATTAAACTCTCTAGGAATATCCATACTTGGAAACACCTTCCATTCAACTGGCATTTTACTTGCAAACATCATTGAAAGTTTAGACGCTAAAGAATAACCTTCATTTAATGCAGTATGACCTTTGTGAATATAAAGATGTAAATGACCTGGAGTCTTCGTTTTGTAAGCTGTAAAATTTATAAAACCTTCTTCACGCAAAATAAGCTGCGCACGATGGTAAAATCTTTCAGCATTAAAACCATTATAATCAAAAACAATATTTTCTACCTTATTGTCTTTGGTGATCAAATCATGGGCAACAACAATTTTCTTTGCTGCATGTTCTCTCATTATGTTTAAATTTAAAGGAGCGTCAATCCTTTCAAATTTATCAAAAAATAAACGACCTCGATGTGTTATTTTTTTCATAATCTTATCGCGTCGTATATAGTAATGATCGCTAATTATTTTAATCAGCGACAGGTCCATAGGTGAAATCAAAACATTGCCTTTTCATAGATTATAAAATTACTTGCAAGAGTTTTGAGTTTTTCCTTGATTTCTTTTTGCAAATGAGTGTTTTGAATATCATCTAAAATATCAGCTATATAGTTGGCAACTATTTGAATTTCGTTTTCTTTAAAACCTCTAGCTGTAAGAGCAGGTGTTCCTAACCTTAATCCACTTGTTACAAATGGACTTCTAGTTTCACCAGGCACAGTATTTTTATTCGCCGTAATTCCTGCATTACCCAAAGCCAAATCAGCATCTTTTCCACTGAACTCGCGCTCCAAAAAGCTCATTAATACAAGATGATTATCTGTTCCATCGCTTACGAGTTTATACTTTCTATCCATTAAAACCTTAGCTAAAGCTTGTGCATTGCTTCTTACTTGCTTGGCATAAATTTTCCATTCTTCGCTAAGATTAAATTTAAATCCTACAGCTTTAGCAGCGATAACATGCATCAATGGTCCACCTTGGATACCTGGAAAAATAGCTGAATTTATTTTTTTAGCAAGCTCCTCATCATTAGTCATGATGATACCACCTCTTGGACCACGTAAGGTTTTATGGGTTGTAGAACTTACTACATGAGCGTGAGGAAATGGACTTGGGTGCTCGCCTGCTACAACAAGCCCAGCAATATGTGCAATATCTGCGAAAAGATAAGCTCCAACTTCATCCGCAATCTCTCTAAATTTTGAAAAATCAATAATACGAGCATAAGCACTCGCACCGCATACAATAAGCTTTGGTTTTACAATATGAGCAATTTCTCTAACTTTTTCATAGTTTATTCTTCCATCAAGTTCTACACCATAAAAAAAGCTCTCATACATTTTTCCTGATGAACTTACCTTTGCACCATGTGTTAAATGTCCGCCATGACTTAGATCCATTCCTAAAATTTTATCACCTGGATTTAAAAGTGCAGCATAAACGCCTTGATTAGCTTGAGAGCCTGAATTAGGTTGCACATTTGCAAAACTACAATTAAAAAGTTTTTTACATCTTTCTATAGCTAAATTTTCGATTTCATCTACAAATTCACAGCCTCCATAATATCTCTTAGCTGGATAACCTTCTGCATATTTGTTAGTTAAAACGCTTCCCATTACTTCCATTACTTCAGGCAAAGTGAAATTCTCACTTGCTATCATTTCAAGACCTTCACATTGACGCACTAACTCTTGGTTAGTTAAATCAAAAATTTCTTTATCAAACTGCTCTAAACTCATTCTTTATCCTCCTTTAATTCTGTTTTTAATGGCCTCATAGCTGGAAACAATATCACATCTCGAATAGATTTTTTATTTGTTAAAAGCATTACCAATCTATCTATCCCTATACCTTGTCCTGCTGTTGGTGGCATACCATATCCTAAAGCATTTACAAAATCTTCATCCATTTCGCAAGCTTCTTCATCACCTGCGTTCTTAGCCTCAATTTGCTTTAAAAATCTTTCATATTGATCCAAAGGATCATTTAATTCATTAAAACCATTAGCCAGTTCTCTACCACACACAAAAAGCTCAAAGCGTTCTGCTATCTCGGAATTTTTGTCACTACGACGAGAAAGTGGGCTAATGGATATTGGAAAATCTGTGATAAAAGTAGGGTCAATAAGCTTACTTTCTACATAATTATCAAAAAGCTCAGCTTGTAAATGTCCTAAATCAAGCTTATCATTTGCTTCAAAGCCATCTTTTTTTAATTTCTCTAAAATCTTATCTTTATTTTCAATAATCTCATCACTCAAAGCACCATATTTTTTAAGCGCATCTTTATAAGTAATTCTCTCAAAAGGTTTAGAAAAATCGATTTTTTGTCCATCAAATTCTATGATTTTTCCCAATTGCAATTTTTCTAAAAGCAAGGCAAAAAGTTCTTCGGTAAGATCCATTAAATCTTTATAATTATGATAAGCCCAATAAAATTCAATTGTAGTAAATTCAGGATTATGGGTAAGATCCATACCTTCATTTCTAAAACAACGATTGATTTCAAAAACCGCTTCAAAGCCACCTACTACAAGTCTTTTTAAATAAAGTTCGGGTGCAATTCTTAAAAATCTCTCAACTCCTAAAGAATTATGAAAAGTTACGAAAGGTTTAGCATTTGCACCACCTGCAATTGGGTGCATCATAGGAGTTTCAACCTCTAAAAAGCCTTTTTCTTCGAAAAAGTGACGAATCAAACTTACAACCTTAGAGCGAATCAAAAAATCCTTTCTAACCTCTGCATTCATAATCATATCTACATAACGCTTACGATATCTTTGCTCTACATCCGTAAGTCCGTGGTATTTTTCAGGCAATGGCACTATTGATTTAGTTGCTAAAGTGATTTCACTTGCATGCAAGCTAAATTCTCCCGTTTTGGTAACAAAAGGGAAGCCTTTTGCAAGGATAATATCACCTACTTCAAGATTTTTTTTAAATAAATTAAATTTTTCCTCGCCTAAAGAATCTTTGCTAAAATAAATTTGCAAATTTTCACTCTCATCTTCTATATTGGCAAATATAGATTTTCCAGCTATCCTAAGAAGCTTTAAGCGTCCAGAAACGACCGAAGAAATACTTTCATCACGTTTATTTTCAGTATCAAAAATATAGCTAAATTTCTTTTTAAAATCTGCTAAAGAAAGTTCTTTAACTAAAAAATGGGGATAAGGATTTACTCCTACGTTTTTAAACTCGTTAGCCTTTTGAATTCTTTGTTGTTCTAAAATATTGTCAAACATTAAATTTTTACCTTAGCTTTTTGATTACAATTGTTACATACACCATAAAGTTGCATTAAGTGGCCAGTAAGTTTGAATCCATGCTCTTTAGCAATCAAGGCTTGCTGTCTTTCAATGATAGGATTTTCAAATTCTATAATTTTTCCACAATTTTTACAAATCATATGATCATGATGTGGTTTGTTTGCAAGCTCGTATTTTTTTCCAGCCGAACCAAACGATATAGAAGTAACCATCTCTGCTTCTTCAAGCAAATTTAAAGTTCTATAAACCGTAGCAATACCTACATTTAAATCCGGTTCTGCTTGTTTAATCTCCATATATAAACTTTCAGGAGTATAGTGTGTATCACTATGATACAAGGTTTTAAGTAAAATTTCTCTTTGTTTGGTATATTTAAGACCGCCTTGTCGTAAAATTTTCTTAAATCTTTCTAATAATACATCGTATTCTACATTCTCAATCAACATAATTTATTCTCCTTGAGTAGTACTTAAATCGTCTCTAATATCTTGCAAATTTTGATCAATTTGACCCAAGCCATTTGCCGCTAGAGGCTGATTCATTATAAATGACCCTATATTTTTAAGAGGAGTTAAGGTGAAGCTATTTTGGGCAAATTGATTTAATTTATCATTTAAAAAATCGATGCGTGCTACGCAAAAAACTAAAATTGCAAAAATTAAAAACACCTTTGCACCTCCAAAAATAAATCCTCCCAAGCGATCTAAAAATCCCAAACCGCTTAATTTAACTAATTTGGAAAGAAAATTGCCGAGTATAAGACAAATTATCCAAACAATAATTAAAGTCGCTAGAAATCCTGCAAACTCAGCCAAGCTTTGATTTTCTATTTTATAGAAAGTATTTTGAATAAATTCTGCAGCTTGCGAAGCGTATTTTGAAGCAATAAAAACACCACCAATGATCCCGAGTAAGCCAAATACTTCTTTAATCAAACCATTTACAATACCCTTAAGACCCAAAAGTAGCGTAAAACCTAAAATAAAAGCATCAAACCAGTAAAATTCCATATTTTAATTCACCTTACCAAGCATTTAAAAATCACTTAAAATTACAAATTATACAAACAAGAACCAAACACTAGATTAATCACTCAATGATTTTAGGAACAATGAAAAAATGATCATTGCTTTTTGGAGCATGATTTAAAACCGTTTCTACCACACTGCTACTATTGACACTATCACTTCTAAAAGGTGTTCCACCCTTAATAGTGCTGATTGTAACTTCTGAAGAGCTTAAATCCAATTCATTTAACTTCTCGACAAAATTCACAATCTCGCTAAGTTCGCGAATCACTTCGCTTCTTTTTTCTTCTTCAATTTGCAAAGCACTTAGTTTTTCAAGTTTGCTAAGCAATTTTTCATCTATTTGCATCCTAAACCTTACTAAAATAAAGTCAATTTTTAAAATTATATCATAAAAAGCTTTAAATTGTTTAGGATATTTTGTAATTTATATGATACAATACTGCAGTTTTTTAAAATTAAAAATTACAAGGAATAAATTTTGGGATTAAAAGATAATTTAAAAGCTGTAAAAGCAGAAATCAATACCGAAGAACAATTCATTGAAAATTTTATCAAAGGTGAAAGATTTATAAGAAAGTATAAATTATATATATTTGCACTTATAGCAATTTTAATTGTATGGTTTGCCATAAGCTTTATAAGTGGAAAAATTGATCAATATAATGTTGAAGAAAGTAATAAAATTTATACAAATTTATTAAAGAACCCAAACGATAAAGTACTTCTTGAACAACTTAAAAATAAAAATACCAACCTTTATGCAATTTTTTTAATGAAAGAATTAGCAAAAGATATTAATAATACTGAGATTAAAAGCCAACTACAAACCCTAAGTACTCATTCTGATACAAATCATTTGCTTAAAAATATTGCTTCTCTTTCTTTGGGGGAAAAATCCATATTTTTAAAAAATTACGATAAAATTTTACAAGCTTATAGACTTTTAGGAGAAGGAAAAATCGAACAAGCTAATATTTTACTTTCTCAAGTTAAAGATGACTCAGCTCTAAGTCAAATTGCTAAAAATCTTAAACATTATCAAGGTATTTCCCAATGAGGCAGTTTGTTTTAATCTCATTTTGCCTTATTTTTCTTTGCGCTTGCGGAACAAAAAGACAATACTTTGAACCTTCACAAACTGATGGAAAACTAAGTTCTAACGATAGCTTAAAAGCTAGCATTATAGACTGGAATACAATTTCAGCAAAACTCAAAAACAATCAAGTAATTTTAAAAAATGATATAATAATTGAAGATTTTAAACTAGATAAAGGTTATATGCTTTTAGCATATCAAGAAGGTGAATTTATCGAAGCGGACGATAATGGAAATTTAAAGATTTATAATAGCTCTCACGATGAAGTTTATTCTTACAAATTTGATGCTGCAGTTCTTGGCATAGCCTTACATGGAGATGATTTAGCACTAATCTTAGCAAATAATAGCATCGTTTTAGCCAATCGCTCTTTGGGTATAAAATTTAACCAAAACTTAACACCCGCACCAGCACAAGATAGTCGCGTTGCAAATCCTATCTTTTTAGACAATATTATTATCTATCCAACTCTAGATGGAAAAATTATAATTGTGTCAAAAAATACTTTTGAAGTTGTCAAAGATGTAGTGATTTCAGCGGAAAGTTTTTTTAATAATGTCATTCACCTTGGGATAAGTGATGATAAAATGATAGCTGCAACAGCTAAAAAAGTTATAGTAGTAAGCCCTGCTAGAACTCTTTATTTAGACGCTGATATTAAGGATATTGCATTTGATAATAATGCAATATTTATATTAGAAAAAAATGGCAATATCATAAAAACAGATTATAATCTAAGGAAAATCACTGAGAAAAAATTTGATTTTGCTATATTTACAAAAGTTAGCATACACAATGATCATCTTTACACTTTTGAAAAAACAGGCTATTTAATCAAATGTGATCTAAATTTTGAAAATATTCAAATCTTTGAACTTCCAAACGCAGTTGAAAAAACATCTTTTATGGGTAATGGAAAGTTTTATTATGGAAATAAAATTTTAGATTTATTATGAATATTTTAAATGAAGCAATGAAGGTTTTAAAACTAGATTTAAAACCTTTTGATTTAACAAATTTAACAAAAAAGAAAACTTATCTTTGTGCTTTAAATGATGAAAATTTACTTTTAATATATACAGGAAAAGCAAGATTTATTAATAAAGATGCTGTATTTGTAGATAACTTAGCAAATAGTTTTAATCTAAAATACAAATATTTTTTTACCAAAAGCCCACTATGCTCAAAAGCAAAACATTACCTTGAAGAAAAAGGATTTCGTATTCATGTTATTTTGTGATATTGGCAATTCCAATGCTAGTTTTTTAGACGATAATAAATTTTTTACCCTTAGCATAGAACAATTTTTAGAATTTAAAAGTGAACAAAAAATTTTTTATATCAATGTTAATGAACACATCAAAGAGCATTTAAAAGCACGTAAAAACTTTATAAATCTTGAACCCTATTTTGTATTTGATACTATTTATCAGGGTTTGGGTGTAGATCGCATTGCAGCTTGTTACACTATAGAAGATGGGGTTGTAGTAGATGCTGGTAGTGCAATTACGGTAGATATAGTATCAAATTCCATACACTTGGGAGGATTCATCTTGCCAGGTATTGCTAATTATAGAAAAATTTATGCTCATATTTCCCCTAGATTAAAACATGAATTCAATACTCAAATCAGTCTTGATGCTTTCCCGCAAAAAACAAGCGATGCCTTAAGTTATGGGGTGTTTAAAAGTATTTATTTGCTTATCAAAGATGCTGCACAAAATAAAAAACTTTATTTTACGGGTGGAGATGGGCAATTTTTAGCAAATTATTTTGATTATGCTATTTACGATAAACTTCTCATTTTTAGAGGAATGAAGAAGATTATACAAGAAAATCCAAATCTACTTTTTTAATTTACAATGTTACAAAAATTCTCATTTTGCATATTCTTCAATCAATTTTAACTTTTTATAAAATAAATTGGATTACACTTTTATTTAGAAAAATTAACTTTGCTAGAAGCAAAAAAAGGAAAAAAAATGACTCAACAAGAATTCGATGTAATTGTCATCGGAGCAGGAATTTCTGGAGCAGCTTTGTTTTATGAGCTTGCAAGATACACTGATATTAAAAATATTGCTTTGATAGAAAAATATCATGCTCCTGCAACATTAAATTCTAAAGGAACAAGCAATTCTCAAACTATTCATTGTGGAGATATCGAAACAAACTACACTCTAGAAAAAGCTAAAAAAGTTAAAAGAACTGCTGATATGATAGTAAAATATGGGCTTTTGCAAAATGCGCAGAATCAATTTATGTTTTCTCATCAAAAAATGGCCTTGGCCGTTGGCGATACAGAATGTGAGTACATGAAAAAACGCCATGAAGAATTTGGCGAACTTTATCCTTATATGAAATTTTTTGATAAAGAAAAAATTAAACAAATCGAACCTAAAGTAGCTCTTGGAGAAAATGGTATAGATGATAGACCTGAAAATATCTGTGCCATGGGGGTTGAAGCTGGAGAAGTTTTTACCACAGTAGATTTTGGGAAAATGAGTGCAAGTTTAATTGAACAAGGACAAAAACAAGGTAAAAACACCTTTGTAGCTTTCAATCAAGAAATTGTTCACATAGAAAAAAAAGACGATATTTTTATCTTAAAAACAAATACTTATCAAGAATACCGTTCTAAAGCTGTAGTTGTAAATGCTGGTGCGCATTCTTTATATCTAGCACATAAAATGAATTTGGGTATGGATAAATCTTGTTGGCCTGTAGCAGGAAGCTTTTATTTAACCAAACAAAAATTACTCAATGGTAAAGTCTATATGGTGCAAAATCCAAAATTACCTTTTGCAGCTCTTCATGGAGATCCTGATTTGCTTGCAGATATGAATACTCGTTTTGGTCCTACTGCACTAGTTATTCCAAAACTTGAACGCTATCACGGTTTAAAATCCGTTCCTGAGTTTTTTGAAGCTTTAAAACTTGATAAAACCGTTTTAAAAGTTACTTTTAGTATGTTTAAAGATCCAACGATTAGAAACTATATACTTTATAACTATCTTTTTGAATTACCTTTTATCGATAAAGGTTTATTTGTAAAAGATGCTAAAAAAATAGTCCCTAGTTTAAAAACAAGCGATATTTATTATGCAAAGGGCTTTGGAGGAGTCCGTCCTCAAGTAATTGATAAAACCAAAGGGGAATTAATGCTAGGCGAAGCAAGTATCACCGAAACTCCTGGAATTATTTTCAATATGACCCCAAGTCCTGGAGCAACAAGCTGTTTAGGTAATGCTGAAAGAGATGCCAAGCTTATGTGTGAATATTTAGGGGCTAAATTTGACGAGGATAAATTTGCTTCAGAACTATTGTAGTCTTTTTGTTTCCAAAGTTTGATTATAATTAAACAAAAAAAGGAGAACAGTATGCTAAAAAAAACTAAAATTGTGGCTACAGTTGGACCAGCAAGCGAAAAAGAAGATGTTTTGCGCCAGATGATAATCAATGGCGTAAATGTTTTTCGTTTAAACTTCTCTCATGGAACACATGAATATCATAAAAACAATCTTGAAACCATACGCAAAGTTTCAAGAGAGCTTAATACTCGTGTGGGAATTTTGCAAGATATAAGTGGGCCAAAAATTCGCACAGGAGAGCTGAAAACTCCTTTTGAACTTAAAAAAGGTGATAAACTTGATTTTTATTATGAAAAAATTATAGGCGAACAAATCACTCCAAATCATTATAAACTTAGCATTAATCAAAGCGAAATTTTAAATATGCTAAAACTAGATGAATACATCTATCTCTATGATGGTTCAATCAAAGCAAAAGTCACTGCCAAGGATAATGAAAAAATTGAGACCCTTATAGAAAATGATGGTTTTTTAAATTCAAATAAGGGTATTAATTTTCCAAATACAAAAATCAATATCGATGTCATCACACAAAAGGACAAAAAAGATTTGCTTTGGGGTATAGAAAATGGAGTAGATTTCTTAGCTATTTCTTTTGTTCAAAATGCTCATGATATTGATGAAGTTCGTGAAATTTTAGCTCAAAATAATGCTAAAATCTCTATATTTGCAAAAATAGAAAAATTTGATGCGGTAGAAAATATAGATGAAATCATAGCATCTAGCGATGGTATAATGGTCGCACGTGGAGATCTTGGTATAGAAGTTCCTTATTATAAAGTACCTAATATACAAAAAGCAATCATCCACAAAGCCAATAATGCTTCAAAACCTGTTATCACAGCTACACAAATGCTTTTTTCTCTTGCAAAAAGCAAAACGGCTACAAGAGCTGAAATTTCAGATGTTGCTAATGCTGTTTTAGATGGGACAGATGCTGTAATGCTTAGCGAAGAAAGTGCAGTAGGTATAGATCCAGCAAATGCAGTTGATATCATGTGTCAAACTATCATAGAAACTGAAAAACGCTATCCTTATAACAAATTTAACGAATTTGTAAATCTTGACAATACAGATAAAATCATGCGTTCTTCCGCACATCTTGCGACAGATCTTAATGCTGATGCTATTTTTTCCTTGACTAGTAGTGGAAAATCTGCTATTAAAATTGCAAGATATCGTCCAAATATGGAAATTATAGCAGTAGCTCATTCTGAAAAAACATTAAATTCTTTAAGCATAGTTTGGGGTGTTAATCCTGCTATTTTAGTTAATAAAAGTGAAGATTTAACAGATTTGCTTAGAGATTCTGTAAAATCTAGCGTTGAAAAAGGTTTTATGGATAAAGATAAATGCTATTTACTCACTGCAGGTTTTCCAACCGGAGTAGAAGGCACAAGTAATCTTATACGCATACTTGCAAAAGAACAAATTGCTTACTATCTTAAATAGGCTTAAAATTTTTAAGCCTATTTCAATCTGATCTAAAATTCAAATAAAAATAGTCGATATACAAATTAGCCTCATTATAAAAAGGAGCAGAAATGCAAATAAATACTTTTTCAAATGTCGCTAGTATAGCACAAGCTCAGGTTAGCAATAAGAAGGCAGATACTAACACAAAAGACACAAACGTTCAAAGTGCTAATTCAAATCAAGATGTCCTAGACAAGCTCAATGCTCTTGGTGGCAAGGGTATTAGTCAAATTTATCTAGTGCAATTTCAGCAACAAACTATGAGTACTGTTTTAAACACAAGCAATGCTCAAGCTGGGATTAACAATCTTTTAGGAGGCAATGATTTAAACTCTATAAAGTCTATGCTTTCAGATATTGACTTTGCGTCTTTGGGTTATAATGGCAAAAACCCACTTGCAATGAACACTGATGAACTCAATCAGCTCATCAGCGAAGAGGGATTTTTTGGTATTGACAACACAGCAAATCGTATTGCTGATTTTGTCATAAAAGGTGCTGGAAACGATGTTGAAAAGCTTAAAAAGGGACTAGAAGGTATAAAGCAAGGATTTGAGCAAGCAGAAAAAATTTGGGGCGGAGAGCTTCCTCAAATCAGTCAAGATACAATCGAAGCAACAATAAAAAAAGTTAGCGATCGTATCGATGAACTTGGCGGAAAAACTTTAGACCTTAAAGCATAATAAAGATGTTTGGATCATACCAAACATCTTATTGATTTTTAATATCAAAAGTAAAAAATTCACTCTTAAAAGCATTAGGTAAAGTTCTATACTGCGTGATAGCTGCTTCGTAATTACCTACTTCTTGATAAAGCAAACCTAAAGCTACTTTACTTTCCTTACTATTTTTATCTGTAAGTTTTGAAAGTTGCAAAAGAGCAATTGCTGAATTTGGATTATTTGCACCCACAGCAGCCACAGAGGCTAAAAACAAAGTTCTAGCATCCTTAGCTCCGTATTCATCGATTAAAATATTATATAAGGCATAAGATTCCTCATACTGTTGCGCAAAAATATCTAAATAAGCTAAAGTCTGTACCATACCCTCATCTTTAACCTTAGAGGTATTGATCAGTGTTTTAAATTTTTGTCTTTCTAAATTTAAAAGTCCTGCAATATGCATTAAATTAACATACAATTCCCTAGCAATATTTGAACCTCCAAAAACACTACGGTAATCAACTTGCAAATTCTTAAAATGAATTTGGGCATTTTGGGCATACTCTTTAATATTTAAATTTGAATTTAAGGAATTAAAATACAAAATATTTGCCACAATATCTTGTGGAAGCTCTGATCTTAATTTGGCAATTTTTACATCTACTTGATTATTAAGATTATTATTTTTTGCAATAATAGCTTCAAAAATAAGGTTTAAAGGTGTTTTTTGCCCATTCTCATCCAAATAAGGCAACATAGAAACATAATCGCCATTAGCTAAAAACAGCATATTTTTTTGCATATTGGCTTTAAAATTTGAATCGGCTGCAATATTATCAAGAATTTCATGATAAAGTTTAGTGGTATCATTATCACTCAATTTTCCACAAAACATCGCAAAAGCACCTGCTAAATAATTTTTAGGATTTAGATGATAAGAACTAGAAAAATGCTTATAAGCAAGCTCATAGTTTTGCATCTGTGCATAAGTTAAAGCAAGATTATATTGCAAAATACTATGCTCAGGATAATCCTCCAACAAAGCTAGAAATTCTTGGTTTGCGAGTCTTAATTTTTGATTTAATGCGTTATTGATAATATTAGCAATTTTAACATTAGTCGAAGATAAGGCTTTGCTAGTAGCCAAATAGCTTTGACCATCCGAACTATCATCTACAAAATTTGTAATATTAGCTTTTTTAATATAAAGTGAGGCTTGCTTAGAATCAAAAACTTGATAAGGCGCAAAATAAAAAAGCAAATCAAACTGATCTTTTTGTTTTTTTAAGATATCGTTAGAAAAATTTCTCTGTGCTATGGTTATATTAAATAACTCCTTGTTTAAACGAACCTTGATCTTATATCTATCTAAAATTTTATACTTATCCTCATCATTTCTATATGTGCTTTGCAAGCGCAATAGCATATCTTGAAAATCCCCTGTTTTAATATCAACCAAAGTTAAGGCTGAAAGGCTTTGGTTAAAATCTCTTTCAATTTTCATCGCTGTATTTAAGGCTATTTTAGCCTTATCGTATTCTCCCATTCTTGCATACAAAAGTCCCAAGGAAAGGCTAGGTTCAAAACTTCCTTGGGTATTTAATTGCTGAACAGATTTTGCATCAAAATCCATTTTTGCATAAATTTTAGCTGATAAATATTTAGATACATCCGCATAAGGCTCTGAATTTACACGTTGGAGCATTTGCAAGGCTTCAGGATAATAACCCTTGTAATAATTAATCAAAGCCAAATAATAATCATACAATTTAGATTTTCCCTCTTTAGGAAGATAAACTTGCGCTAAATCTATATAATATTTAAATTTCTCCCTATCATTAAGCTTTAAAGCACAAACAGCAGCATTAATAGCTGCTACGCTTTGATTTTCTCCATTAGCTATTGCCCTTTTAAAACTTTCAAAAGCTTCATCAAATTTCCCCTCATTCATTTGAGAAACACCTAGGTTATAATTAGACAAAGACTCATTATAAACTGCAATTTGCTCATAAACCTTTAAAGCTTGCTCCACTTCACCCTTTAAATAAAGCGCATTTGCTTTTTGTATCATCCCATCAACTTTTGTCATATCATTATAATCATAAGACTCATCAGGCATAATTACAGGCTGTTCAATAGGCTTTGTTGCAATGATATCAGGCTTGACTTTTCCATCATTAAAGGTTAAATAAAATAAAGTAAATACCAAAATACAAATGATACCCAAAGACAAACCCACAAGGGACATAAATTTGCGATCCTTATACCATGGAGTAGGCTCATCTTCTTCTACTTCTTCAAAAGTTGATGTTTCTTCTGGCGCACTTTCTCTTGTAAATTTAAAACCACTACCGCTATTTTCTCTAGGCAACTCATCTGGTAAAGACGTAAATTCTTCATCTTCAGGAGCCTGACCTTCTTGCCCTTTAAATTCCCCCAAGCTTTCATCAAGTCTTGGCTCATTTAAAGTATCTTCAGGTTTTTCAAGAACTATATCTTCTTTATCTGCCATTTACACTCTTTAAAAATATTTTTTCAGCACATCAGGAATTTGAATTTTACCTTCTTTATCTTGATAATTTTCCATAATGGCAACCAAGGTTCTACCTACTGCCAAAGAAGAACCATTTAAAGTATGCACTAATTCATTTTTTCCTTTTTCATTTTTATAACGAATTTTTGCACGCCTTGCTTGAAAATCACGGCAATTAGAAACAGAGCTGATTTCACGATATTTATTTTGCGATGGTATCCATACTTCAAGATCTATTGTCTTTGCCGCACTAAAACCCAAATCTCCAGTACAAAGCATCAAATGTCTATGAGCTAAACCTAAAGAGCTGAGCAAATCACTCGCACATTCTACCATTTCATTAAAAACACTATCGCTTTGTTCAGGTTTAGTAATGCTTACAAGCTCTACTTTTTCAAATTGATGCTGACGGATAATACCCCTTGTATCGCGCCCTGCACTTCCTGCTTCTTTTCTAAAACAAGCACTATAACAAGTCATTTTAATAGGCAAACTTTCACTTGTTAAGATTTCCCCGCTATAAAGATTTGTCACAGGAATTTCAGAAGTTGAGATTAAATACAAATCCTCATCGTCTATCTTATACATATCGTCTTTAAATTTAGGAAGCTGTCCTGTGCCAAACATTGTAGCACTATTTACCAAAAAAGGTACATTTACAAATTCAAACCCGCGACTTCGGTTAAAATCTATCATATAATTTACCAAAGCACGACTTAACAAAGCTCCTTCGTTTTTAAGCACACAAAAACGACTTTGTGAAATTTTTACCCCCCTCACAAAATCAAGCCAATTTAAACTCTCTCCTAAATCATGGTGTTCTTTTGGAATAAAATCAAATTGAGGAGGTGTTAAAACTTTTTTTATTTCAACATTTCCTTCCTCATCTTCACCCACAGGAACGCATTCATCAGGGATATTTGGAATAGCATGCGCAATGGTTTCTAACTCATTTTCCAAAGCATTTACTCTTGCGTTCTGTTCGCTGATTTTAATTTTGTTTTCACTGAGTTTTGCCTTCAAGCTTTCTTTATCTTCTGCAGTGGCTAACTCTTTGCTAAATTTATTTTGAAAAGCTTGAAATTCTTCCAAACTCGCTTTTTCTTTTTTCAAATTTGCAAAAAGCTCGGCAAGATTTTTTAATATGCTTTCATCTACTTTTTTATTTTGTAGCTTTTTAGCTACCTCATCGAAATTATTTTGTAAATTTTTCAAATCAAGCATTTTTACTCCTTAAAGTCCTATTTTTTCATAAATTTTTTGCATTTTTTCTTGAGCGATTTTTCTAGCTTTACTTGCACCTAATTCTAAAATTTCTTTTAAATGTGAAGGTTTTTCTAATAGCTCATCGTATTTCATTCTTGCTTCTTTAAAGTATTCATTTACAAGATCATTTAAGTACATTTTAAAATGTCCATAACCCTCGCCACCTTTTTCATAACGAACTTGCAATTCTTTTTGCTCTGCTTCATTTAAAAATAATTTTGCAATCTTAAAAACATTACAATTTTGATAATCCTTAGGATCTTCTAAGGCTGTACTATCTGTAACTATGGAAGAAATTTGCTTTTTTAAAGCCTTTTGACTAGCAAATATATCTATGGTATTTTGATAAGACTTGCTCATTTTAGCCCCATCAGTCCCTACAACCACAGCCACCTCTTCATTTATCTTAGCCTCAGGCAAAGTAAAAATTTCACCCCATTCGTTATTTACTTTTAAGGCAATATCGCGAGCTATTTCAACATGCTGAATTTGATCCTTGCCTACTGGCACAAGTTGAGTATCAAAAAGCAAAATATCTGCTGCCATTAAAACAGGATAAGAAAAAAGTCCATGCGACGCACTTAAGCCTTTAGCTATCTTATCTTTATAACTGTGAGCACGCTCTAATAAACCCATAGGAGTAAATTGAGATAAAATCCAATAAAGCTCCATTACTTCTTTTACATCACTTTGCAACCAAAAAACACTTTTTTGCGGATCTATGCCAAGGCTTAAAAAAGCTGCAGCGGCTTTAAGTGAGTTTTGCTCTAATTTCTTTCCATCTTGACTTGAAGTCATAGCATGATAATTTGCTATAAACATAAACATTTCACTTTTTTCTTGAGCTTCCACCATTTGCTTTATGGCGCCAAAATAATTACCTATATGTAAATCACCACTGGGTTGAAGTCCTGTTAATACTCTCATTTTATCACCTTTTTTATTTCTATCACAAGCTCATCAATACTTTTATTTTCAACATCTAAAATCAAATTCGCTTTTTGCTCGTATTTATTTAGACGCTCATTATATAATCTTTTTGCTTGAACTTCATCATAAAATAAAGGTCTTTTAGCAATTTCATTCTCACTTAAACGCTTCTTTAAATATTCAAAACTTGCTTTTAAATAAACACAAAAACCTATTTTATCAAAGTCCAAAACATGTATAAAACCTCCACCACTAGCTATAGAAGCTCCATTACAAGAGCAAAGAAAATTTGCTACTTTTTGCTCTTCTTGCCTAAAAAAAGCCTCACCCTTTTCTTTAAAAATTTCACTGACTTTTTGATCAAATTTCATCTCAATCAAGCTATCGCTATCTAAAAAAACAAGATCTAGATCCTTAGCTAAAGCTCTAGCTATGGTGCTTTTTCCACTTCCCATAAAGCCAATAAAAATAATATTTCTAACTTTCATCATTTTCCTTGCTTCCTTTTTTGCGTGAAGCAATAACCAAAGGAACACCTTCAAAGTTAAATTCTTTTCTGATTTGATTTTGCAAATAACGCTTATAGCTAAAATGCAAAGCCTTAGGCCTATTCATAATAAGTGCGATTTTAGGAGGTGCTAAATCATATTGCACTGCATAATAAATTTTTACCAATTTTCCATAATCATGCGGTAAAGGATGAGCCTTAGTCGCACTTGCGATTAAATCATTGAGTTTTGAGGTTGGAATTTTTTGCGTAAAATTAGCAAAGACTTCTAAAATTTTTTCCAATAAAACATGCACTCTTTTTCCGCTTAAAGCAGAAACACTGACAATGGGCGCATAAGCTAAAAATTTAAAACGATCAAGTTTTAATTCTTTTACCACTTTGTCAAATTCAAATTCAGTTTTATCCCATTTATTTAATACAATAATCACGCCCAAATAATGCTTTGCCGCAAGCCCAGCTATCCTTTCATCAAGCTCATTAAAACCCTCATTAGCATCTAAAACCAAAAGTGCAATTTGAGAATTAGATAAAATCTTTTCTGTGCGGTTTAGCGCAAAACGCTCAAGTCCTTGAATTTTACCTCGCTTTCTAATACCTGCAGTATCAACAAATTCTATCACTTTATCTTTATAAACTATGCTTTCATTAACAGGATCAATCGTCGTTCCCGCAATAGAACTCACCACACTACGCTCCTGTTTTACCAAGGCATTTAAAAGGCTTGATTTTCCAACATTGACACGCCCTACTATACCCACTCTGATATGATTTTGATCTACTTCTTTAAACTGAAATTCTTTTCCCTCTTCATAATGTTCTAAAAAATCTTCTAAATTTTCTTCCTCATCAGGGACTAAAAACTCTTCATCCAAAAAGTTCTCAAGCCAATTATAAAGCTCATCTAGCCCTATATTGTGGGTAACAGAAAGATTAAAAACCTCTTTTACACCAAAATTAGCAAATTCCCACGATCTTTCTTCATCTTTTTTATTATCTACTTTGTTAATCACTAGAGCAATAGGCTTTCCTAGTTTTTTCAAAGAATGAAAAAACTGCCTGTCTTCATCATCAGGGCTTAATTTTCCATCAACCAAATAAAGGATAATATCACTTTCTTTTGCAATTTTTAGGGTATTTTTTTTAACGTTTTTAAAAAGCTCATTACTTTCATCAAGACCACCACTATCAATCAATAAAGCTTTTTTAGAATTAATAAAAACTTCTGTTTTATTGGTATCTCTTGTAGTGCCTGAAATTTCACTTGTAATAGCTATTCTTTGTCTTGCCATTCTGTTGAATAAACTTGATTTTCCAACATTTGGCTTACCTATAAGTATGATGCTTTGCATTTGCTTACCTAATAAAATTTTTTAATGTATATTTTTTTTAAAAAAATTATATAAAATTTGCCTTAATATTAAGCAAAAAAAGACTAGAATTAACCATAATTTAATCAAGGAAAAAAAGATGCTAAAAGTCATCAAGCATAATTTAGGAATTTATTTTATGATTTTAGCGTGCTTGGATTTTGCACTCATGGGAGCTTGTGCTAAAATTCTTAGCAAAGAAATGAGTTCGATTGAAATTATGTTTTTTAGAAATATCATCGGCGTATTTTTTATAGTTTATCTACTAAAGCGTTCCAAAGTTCACAAAGAAGGGGGACATTTTTGGCTTTTAGTCTTTCGCGGAGTAACAGGAACACTTTCGCTTTATATGTTTTTTTATAATGTTTCAAATATTACCCTAGGGGGTGCTTTTGCCTTTCAAAAAACCGCTCCAATTTTCATTACTTTAATAGCTTTTATTATTTTCAAAGAAAATATCGGAACCAAAGGCTGGCTGGGGATTTTAATCGCATTTAGCGGAGTGCTTTTAATCGCACAACCTTGGGCAGATAACTCAACTCATTCAGGTTTTGATTTGAAAAATTCCATCATAGGTGTTATGAGCGGATTTTTAGCAGCCTTAGCTCTTACAAGCGTAAGAGAGCTTAGAAAATTTTATACCACGGAACAAATTGCATTTTCTTTTATCTTTTTAGGGGCCTTAATGCCTCTAATCTCTATGATAAGTGCTGAATTTTTTGAACCAAAACATCTTGATGCTTTACATTTGGATTTTATTTTAGCACCTTTTGTAATGCCTAGTCTTACAGCTTGGCTCATCATCGCCATTATGGGGGCCTTAGGTACTATTTATCAAATTCATGTAACTAAGGCTTATGGCATAGCCAAACAAGCAGGGGTTGTAGCAGGCATAAGTTATCTTGATGTAGTCTTTAGCATGATAGTGGGTATAATTTTGGGTGATGATTTACCAAGCGCTATGGTTTTTTTAGGTATAATAGGCATTATTTTTGGTGGAATAATTTTGGTTAAAAATAAAGGAAAAAAATGAAAAAAATGATACTCATTGCCGGTCCTTGTGTTATAGAAAACAAGGATTTGGTTTTTAAAGTAGCACAAAATTTACAAGAATTTAATGAAAATGAAAATATAGAATTTTATTTTAAGTCAAGCTTTGACAAAGCAAATCGAACGAGTATTAATTCTTTTAGAGGCCCTGGTCTTGAAGAAGGATTAAAAATCTTACAAAGCGTAAAAAATGAATTCGGTATGAAGATCTTAACCGACATACACGAAAGCACGCAAGCAGCACCTGTAAGCGAGGTAGCTAATGTTTTACAAATTCCTGCTTTTTTATGCAGACAAACTGATTTGCTAGTCGCAGCAGCTAAAACAAAGGCGAAAGTTAATATCAAAAAAGGGCAATTTCTCAATCCAAGCGATATTAAATACAGTGTCAAAAAAATACTTCAAACACGGGGTATAGAAGAAGAAGGCTATCAAGTAGCCGATAAAAATGGTATTTTTGTAGCTGAAAGAGGAGCTAGCTTTGGTTATGGAAATTTGGTCGTAGATATGAGATCTTTAGTTATCATGCGTGAATTTGCTCCTGTTATATTTGATGCTACTCATAGCGTGCAAATGCCAGGAGCTGCAGGGGGAAGTAGCGGAGGAAAAAGCGAATTTGTAGAACCTTTAGCAAGAGCAGCAGCAGCTGTAGGAGTAGATGGCTTTTTCTTTGAAACACATACCAATCCTTGTGAAGCCTTATGTGATGGGCCTAATATGCTTGATCTTAACCGTCTTAAAGCTTGCGTGAAAACGCTTTTAGAAATTCAAAACATCATCGAAGGAAAATAATATGACTATCATTGAAGGAAAATTAAATTTAGATTCAAATACAAAAATTGCTATCATCAATGCAAGATTTAATCACATCATCACCGATCGCCTTGTAGAAGGTGCAAGAGATGCTTTTTTAAGACATGGTGGCAAAGAAGAAAATCTTAGCCTTATACTTGTTCCAGGTGCTTTTGAACTTCCTTTTGCTTTAAAAAAAGCTATAGAAAGTAAAAAATTTGATGCAATTTGTTGTGTAGGTGCGGTCATCCGTGGCTCAACCCCACATTTTGATTATGTTTCAGCAGAAACTACTAAGGGGATTGCCAATGTAAGCTTAAATCATAACATCCCTGTAAGCTTTGGAGTTTTAACAACTGATACTATAGAACAAGCCATAGAAAGAGCAGGAAGCAAAGCAGGAAATAAAGGCTTTGAAGCAATGACAACTGTTATTGAAATGCTAAATTTAAGCAAGGAACTTTAATGGCAACGCGTCACCAAGTAAGACAAAGTGTAATCTCTTTGCTTTATGCCCTAGAAATGAATGAAAAGAATGAAAATTTCATTGATGAATTTCTAAATGAAAAAAAAATCCGCAATGAGCAAAAAAATTTTACACTGAGTTTATACGAAGGAATTATAAAAAATCTTGATGATATAGATAAGAATTTAAATCCTTATCTTAACGAAAATGAAATTGAAAAGTTAGGACATATCGAAAGAGCCATATTGCGACTTGGTGCCTATGAATTACTTTTCACAGATACGCCTAATGCTATAGTAATTAATGAAGCCATAGAGCTTGCCAAAGAACTTGCTAATGATAATTCTCCAAAATTTATCAACGGAGTTTTAGACACTCTTGTTAAGGCAAAGCAATGAAACTCTGTGTAGCCCTTGATCTTGCCACTAAAGAAGAATGTTTAAGACTTGCTAAAGACTTAAAAGGATTGGATCTTTGGTTAAAAGTGGGCTTAAGAGCTTATTTAAGAGATGGCTTTAAATTCATAGAAGAGCTTAAAAAAATCGATGAATTTAAAATTTTTCTCGATCTTAAAATTCACGATATTCCCAATACCATGGCAGATGCTTGTGAGGAAATTTCAAAACTTGGTGTTGATATGATCAATATCCACGCAAGTGCTGGAAAAGTCGCCATGCAAGAAGTAATGACTAGACTCAATCGCTTAAATAAAAGACCTTTGGTTTTAGCAGTTTCAGCACTTACTAGCTTTGATGAAGAAAATTTTTATAGCATTTATAAACAAAATATCGATGAAGCAGTGATTAATTTTTCAAGAATGTCTTATCAAAATGGACTTGATGGTATGGTATGCTCGGTTTTTGAAAGCAAAAAAATTAAAGAGCATACAAGTTCAAATTTCTTAACCCTTACTCCTGGAATTCGTCCTTTCGGAGAAACAAGCGATGATCAAAAACGCGTTGCTAATCTTACAATGGCTAGAGAAAATTTAAGCGATTATATCGTTGTGGGAAGGCCTATATATAAAAATGAAGATCCTAGAGCTGTGTGTGAAAAAATTTTAGATAAAATACACAGAAAAAATATAAGCGAAAACGATATAGAGCAAAATTATGAAGCAATTCAGCAAAAAGAATGGGATATGTGTAATCATTTTGAAGAATGGATCAAAACCCAACCTGATAAGGAGCAAGCTTTAAAAGAATTTTATACTAAGTGCGGGATAAAATATTGAATTATCAGCAATTAGAATGTGATTATTTTAATCTTTATAATCAATTTCTTAGCGTAGATTTTCAAATTTCATTATTTGAAAAAAATCATAAAAGCTTGATTAAGGATTTTATATTTTTCTATCATCAAATTTTAAAACAAAAAGACTTAAATTTTTTACTTGGAGTAAGAAATAAAATCGCCCTTAAAGTTCATAATTATATGCAAGAATACTCTACTTCTCCAAAAGATTTAAGTCTTATTTGTCTAAGAGAAAGTAAACATATTGAATTTTTTCAAAGATTTTATAAAGCCTTAGCTTATTTTGTAAGCTTTAGAAAAAAGCTTGACGAAGAGCAAAAAATGAAAAATTTGATTTCAAATATTCACGAATACTTCGGCTGTCATTTTCTAAATTCTGACTTTAACAATTTGCAAAATTTTCAAAAAAATGACTTTTTTACATTGCCTGAAAAATGCCTTCAGTATTTTCACCTTGCTATGATTCATCTTTGTTTTATGGTTTTAAATCCTTTAAATTTTAAGGACTCTAATCGACATCTTGATAAAGCGATTAATTATCTTATTGATGGAACTTTTGAAATTTATGAGCTCATCTTTAAAGAATATTTTTTATTATTTCCAAAGGATGAAGAGCTTAAAAACGAACTTAAAAAATTAAAAAATTTAGAATTTAAAATTCTAATGCAAGAAACGTCAAGAATTAAACTACTCAATCACTATAAAGAATTTTGCGAAGAAATATTTTACAACATCGAGCTTGAAAAAATCATATAAAATTAATCCTATATTAACATTGTTATAGTTTAATAACAAAAATTTTTAATAAGGAAAAATTATGATTATAACACCTGAAAAGCTTTATAAACAAAGGAGAGATTTTTTTAAGCTTGGAGCAGGAGCTTTAATTGGCTCTTCTTTAATTGCTTCTAAGCTCTCTGCTTTAAATTTTATAAACGATACAAATGCAAACAAGCTTGAAATCAGCGACGAAGAGCTTGCAACAAATTATATCAATTTTTATGAATTTTCAACAGATAAAAGAAGGGCAGTCTCTTTAGCACAAAATTTCAATACCCAAAATTGGAAAATCGATATAAGTGGAGAAATAGAAAAGCCTTTAAGTCTTAGTATGGAGGATATTTTAAAATTTCCTTTAGAAGAAAGAATTTATCGTTTCCGCTGTGTTGAAACTTGGTCAATGGTAGTACCTTGGGTAGGTTTTGAACTACGCCGTTTAATCGATATGGCAAAGCCGACTAGTGAGGCAAAATTTATCAAATTTACCACTCTTTTAGATAAAAATCAATTCCCTGATCAAGACGCTTTGTTTCCAACTGTTGATTATCCTTATGTGGAAGGACTCCGCATGGATGAGGCCATGCATCCGCTTACTCTACTTGCAGTAGGTATGTATAAAAAAGCTTTAAAACCACAAAATGGAGCACCAATTCGCCTTGTAGTGCCTTGGAAATACGGATTTAAAAGCATTAAATCCATAGTTAAAATAGAATTTGTAAAAGAGCAGCCTATTGGCACTTGGGAAAAATATGCCCCAAATGAATACGGCTTTTATGCTAATGTCAATCCTAATGTATCTCATCCTAGATGGTCACAAGCCAATGAAAGGGCTTTAGGAGACTTTTTTACCAAACCTACTTTAATGTTTAATGGCTATGAAAAAGAAGTGGCAAGTCTTTATGCGGGCATGGATTTAAAGGCAAATTACTAATGCACGCAAAATATTTTAAATTTCTTGCCTATTTTGCTTTTTTAGCAAGCTTGATTTATGGCTTTTATCATATATTAAAAGCCTTTGATTTTGTCAAAGAAGCTTATATTTATACAGGAATTTTTGCTTTAATTTTTTTAAATTTAAGCCTTTTATTTTCTTTATGCAAATTCAAAAAAACCAAAAGCTATCCTAAGCTGTTAGGAATATTTGCTGCATTTTGGGCATTTTTACATTTTTTAAATTATTTTATTTTTGATAGAAATGCTAACTTTTTAAGACTTTTTGATGATATCTCTCATCGTTTATTAGAAGCAAGTGGTTTTTTTGCTTTCATTATTATCTTTTTTATGTTTTTAAGCTCTTTTAGGGTTTTTAAAAGAATTGAAAAGATAAGAAAATTAGGCTATGTATGTTTAGTGCTAGCAAGCTATCATTATTTTTTAAGTCCTAAAGTTCCTATGTTTTGGGAATGGAGCGCTTTAATACTCAGTCTTGTTTATTTTGCAATACGCTATTTAAGATTTTTTAAACCCAAAAAAAACTAAAAACCGACAATTTTACTTTTATCGAAGCTGGAATTTAATTCTTTTTGTATGCTTTCTATAAAATCTTGCATTTTAAATACTCCATCTTCGGTCACCGCTACTTTTAAGGCAGTATTTTTAACAACCATTAAAATTTGCGCTCCGCTTAATTCGTAATTTGCTAAAATATTAACATCGAATGCTTTTTCAAAAGATGCTTTTCTAGGTAAAAATTTCTCCCACATCTTAAGCCTGTCTTTAAAATCAGGTTTTTTAAATTCGATCTTATAGTCAAATCTTCTCGAAAAGGCACTATCTAAACTTTCTAAAAAGTTAGTTGTGGCAATGATAACACCATTAAAGCGTTCGATTTGCTCTAAAAAAATATTTTGCATTTGATTGTGCATTTTATCGCTTCCACTGCTACTTTCAACCCTTGTGCTTAAAAACTGATCTGCTTCATTTAAAAGCAGTATAGGACTTTGTTTGCAAGTTTGAACTATATTTTTATAAGTATCAAAAATTTTCCTTACATTTTGTTCGCTTTCGCCCACCCACTTGCTTAAAATTTTAGAACAATCAAAACTAAGTACTGTTTTTTTCATTGATTTTGCCATAGCTAAGGCTGACATAGTTTTCCCTGTTCCAGCAGGTCCATAAAAAATAATCTTTGCTTCTATATTTTTATTGCTTTTTATCCCCCAAGAATTTAGCCTTTCGAGTACTTTTTTATCTTGCTGTTTTAAGATATTTTCCAAAAGCTCTTTAGTATTTTGAGGCATGATGATATCATTTATATCTATACTTGGCTCTATAAGTTCGAAAATATCTTGCTCTTTTAAAACATTTTCGATTTTAATTTTTTTATTTTGCTTTGGCTCAAAATTTATAATTCTTTGCAAAATTTCATCTGTAATAAAAAAACTTTTAGAAATATCGCCAAAAGCATTTAAATACTCATCATACTCTATCAGATTAAGAAGAGGAGCATTTTCTTGCAATAAGCTTTTATTTTTATGTTTTTCCAAATCATTTTCACTGACTAAAGAAAGTAAAGAGTTCATCTCTCTAGATACTGAGTTTTCATTGCTTAAGGTATATTCTTCTTTAAGAAGAGCTAGAAAAATAATCTGCTCTTTGCTTTCAAGATTATACTCTTTAAAGATATCTGCTAAAATATTATAAAATTTACTTTTCTTAAGTCTTTCTTTAATATATTTTTCATAAAGCTTGATTTGTGCTTTCAGCTCATCACTGTATGCACTTGAGCGTATAAAACTCAATCTCTCATATAGCTCAACTCTCATAAATTCATCTTTTAAGTATTCTAAATACTCTCCATAAGCCTCTTTCTTATCCAAATTCAAACGAGGTTTAGCTTCCAAAAATTCTAAAAAATATTCACTTAAACTCAATTCACTTTGCAATAAACTAAGAGTTAAATTTTGGCTTTTATTGCTTTCTATATTTTTAAAAAAACCAGAATTTTGATTTATAAAACCTCTTTCAATAAGCCTTTTTAAATCCTCTAAAGTATCCAAATAAGAATATTTTTCACTGCCAAAAATTCCCGTTAATAAAGTAAAAGCATTGATGGAAGATATGGAAATGACATAGTTTTTACAAAGTTCTCTTAAAATCAAAGCTTCGTTTTTTGAACACTTTAATTCTTTATAAATTTGACTTTCTTCTATGTTTTTAAGACTTAAAAATTCCTTTAGCCTAACCATTTTATTTTTTAAATTCCTTTATCTCATTTTCATTAAAATCAACACAAATATTTTCATCCAAATAATGATTCTCATAAGGAAGATAGCACAATCTTAAACCAGAATTTGTAAGTAAAAAATTATTATTAAAAGAAACTTGCTCCATATCATCAAAACACTCATCACAAACAAGTTTAAGTTTTTGATGCAAGAGTTCTTTAAATTTCAAATTATCCACATCATAAAGCTCATTTAAATTTAAAAATACTTTTTTATCCATATCGAAAACAAAATTATTGAGCTCTAAAATTGCACGACTATCCTCTTCATAAAAATAATACCATTCCTCAAAACCAAGCTTTCCATCTTTTAATACAATAGGCTTTTGGCGAATTTGTTCAAAACTAACAACTTGCTTATGCATAGGATGGAACTCCCTGATCTCATCTTTATAAACTAAAAAATCGAGACTGCGTTTGATTCTTGTATTGTTTTGCTCTTTTATAAGTTCAAGAGTTGTTGTTCCTAGTCTATCTCCTTGAATTGTTTTATTATCAAACATCAGCTCCTTAGAAGAGGAAATTCTATATTTTTTTTGTTCATCTTCCCATGAATTTGATGTTTGAAAAAGAGCTATTTCTATATTTGTATCAAGATCGCTAAGTATTAAAAAACTGGAACTAGTTTGATTAACATCCCTATCAAAAATGGGCACGAAAGGGGCATTATCATAAACTATAGCAAAAATTTGTTTATCTTTTAAATCGTAAAAATAAATTTCACCCTTATAAATTTGCGCACAAATCAAACTTACACAAAAGCACAACAATAGCCCTATTTTCAAATTTTATCCTTAAAATTTCACTAAAATAATTTTTATATGCGAAGTCTTATCAAAAAAACTTATTTTATTATCACACACTTCGTAAAAAATTTCATAATTTGCACTATTTAAACTCTGATTGAAACCACATTGGGTTTTTTGCATATCTTTACCATTCCATAAAGGTTTTGCTTCTAAAATATCTTTTAATATATCTTCATAATAAGCATTCTTGAAAAATTTTTGATTAAATACTGTCTTACTATAACATACCGAATTTAAACAAATATCCTCTCTTATTTTAAGCTTGAAAAAGGCTTGGCCTAGTTTATAAACTTCTAAATTCAAGGCTTTATTTTCTTTTTTTAAAAAACCAAAATCGTTGATTTTAATAGCTGGAGTATTAAATACAACCTTCATTTTTTGACTAGAATAGTCTTGATTTTTTAAAGCGCAAGCACTAAAAAATAAAAGCAAAAAAAAGATAAAAATTTTTTTCAATACTCTTGACCTATTTTAAATTTTTAAAGCTAAGATTTAATTCTAAATTAAGCTCTTTAACCATTTTCATCACAGCTTGCAAATCATCAATTTGCTTTGCAACCACACGAATTTCATCTCCTCGTATGGAAGAACTTACTTTTAATTTACTATCTTTAATAGCCTTATTGATTTTCTTAGCATTTTCGCTATCAATGCTATCATTGGCTTTCAAATTCAAGCGAAACATCGCCCCGCTTTCGCGTGAAAGCTCTTTAATAGCATTAGGATTAATGCCTCTTTTTATAAGTTTTGAAATCACAATATCTTTTAAAACATCAAGTTTTGCTTCACTTGAAGAATGAAGCTTAAAAACACTGTCTTTCTCACTGAATTCAATTTCACACTTAATACCTTTTAAATCATAGCGAGAATCAAGCTCTTTTTTTGCCTGCTCAAAAGCATTTTTAAGCTCTTGTTTATCCAAAGCCGCTGAAATATCAAAACTATGTTCACTTGCCATTTTCTATCCATTCTTTTAAATTATCATAAACCATAGACATCAATTTTTCCACCGCTTCTTTACTCGCCCAAGCCACATGTGGAGTAATAATGAGATTTTCTTTATTTTTGATATTTAAGAGAGGATGATTTTTAACCATAGGCTCACTCTCTAAAACATCAAGTCCTACGCGGATATTTTTTTCATCTATTATTTTTGCCAAATCATTTTCATTAATGATTCCACCCCTGCCTACATTAACCAAAATCGCATTATCTTTTAAAAATTTTAACTTCTCATAAGTAAGCAAATTTTTTGTTTTTTCATTTAAAGGAGCGTGAATGCTAACAATATCGCAAGTTCTTAAAAGCTCTTCCAAATTTAGGCATTCAAATTCGGCATTTTGATTGAGTCCGCTTGTTGAATAATAACAAATTTTAGCCCCAAAAGCACTAGAAATTTTAGCCACTTCTTTGCCTATACTGCCTAGTCCTATAACACCGTGCTTTTTACCCTCCATTGAATTTAAAATTCTACTAAAATCCGTAAAGATGGGGCTATCACACCATTTACCCTCTTTACTCCATTTATCATAATAAGGAATATGGTTTAAAAAAGCAAAAATAAATGCAAAAGTATGCTGAACTACGCTCATAGTAGAATATCCAGCAGCATTTTTTACGATAATACCCTTTTCTTTGGCGTATTCAACATCGATATTATTTACGCCCGTAGCTGTTTCTAAAATAAGCTTTAAATTAGGGCAAGCATCCATAACTTCTTTATCAATAACAACTTTGTTTGTCATAACCACATCTGCATCTTTTAAACGCTCTATGGTTTCTTTTCTATCCGTTAAAGCATAACTTTGAAATTCTCCAAAATGCTTAAAAATACTTAAATCATAACCCCCTAAAGTTGCCGCATCTAAGCATACAATTTTCATTTTTTACCCTTCAATAACATGTCCTACAAATTTAGAATAATTATCAAGCACAAGCCCACCTTTTCTAAAGCCCAAGCCACAACCCTCATAAGCAAAGAAAACGCCTGCTTGATAATATTCATTATCATGTGAGTTAAATTCTACATATTCTTGATAAATGTTTTTATTGTTTCCATAAGGACCTACATTCTCATGTAAAATTTTACCTTCTTTGATTATACTAATATTTGCCCCTTCTCTACCAAAAACAGGTTTTTTCACATAGTCTTTTCCTTCTAAAGGAGTATCTCGTGTTTCTAAAAGTAATGGGTGATTTGGAAAAAGCTCCCATAAAATTTTTAAAATTCCCTTAGACTGAAATAAAAGTGTATAAGCAGGATTTAAAATAATAGCTTTTTGATTTCTCATAATCTGTGTTAAAAGCATGGCAAGCTCGCCTTCTTCTATGGCTATATCCTCCCAAGGAACGAGTTTAAACCAATATTCATAATTTACACCCTCTTTAAAAATTCCTTCTTCGCTAAATTCAACCTCATCTACAAAGGAAAAATCAGTTTGAAATCCTGCTTCATTTGCGATATGAGCAAGTAATTTTGTAGTGATTTCCTCCTCTTTACTTCCTGCCACACTTGAAAAAAGAATTTTCCATCCTTGATAATACTCTTCAAAACCTTGAGTATCCTCCTCAAGAGTGATCAATCTTTTAAAATTATCCATTAAACTTTCATAAATACTATTAAATTGTTTACTTTCATCCATACCATTTTGCTTTAAAATCGCCCATTGCAAGATCGCACTTTCAAAAAGAGCAGTTGGGGTATCTGCATTAAATTCTATAAGCTTTATAGGTTTACCATCAAGACCACCTGCTAAATCAAAACGACCATATAAATGCCAATGCACTTCATTTTCCCAACTCATTTTAATAGCGTCAATAAGATTAAAAGGAATTCCAAGCTCATCAAAACGATTATTATCTATAACATTTTGCGCTGCAGCTACAAACATATCATAAAGCTCATTCACTGCTTCATAATAAGCATTAGCTTCATTTTCACTTACACATACTAACTTATCACTTATATAATCACTTCCATCTTCATCACTATGCCATGAAAATCCTATACTTTCTAAATAATCTTTTTGAAGTTTTTCAACCTGTACTACTCTCATCTTTTCTCCTTAAGATCCAAAAGAAGAACTTGAAGATGATTTAGAACCACCACCGAAAAATCCTGATTTTGAAGCACTTGAAGCAGAGCCTGCTGTACCTGCTTTATTAAAGCTATTAACACTTCTTTGATAAGCACTTTGATTTGAAAAAGCACCTCGTTGTTGATTAGCAAAATTTTGATTATTAAAAAGTTTAGAGCCTATCCAGCTACCCAAAATCGCACCTGCAGCACTTGCAAGTAAAGTTTCTCCTAAGCTCAATCCTCCACTACTGATTTGACCACCCTCTTTAGTCAAATTTGAAGTCCCATTATCAATCTTAGCTGCTTCTTCTTTGATGAGTGCATCCATTTCTTCTTTGCTTAATACTCTTTCTGTACCATTAATATCTTTTAAAACAACCCTAGTTTCATCACTTGGAAATTGATCTTTGATTTTATATTGACCTGGGGCAATTTCTTCAATGATAACAAAAGCTCCTTGAGCATTTGCTGCTTGATTTAAAGTATCGCTATTATCATTGCTACCTCCACATCCTACTAAAGCTCCACCTGCAACAGCTGTAAGGCCACTTATCATACCAATTTGGATAATTTTTTTAATTTTTTTCATAGTCTTGATCCTCAAATGAGATTTGGAATTTATTTTTTGATAAAATTCTAACAAAAAATAATCAATTAAATCTTACAAAAATGAAAATATTTTAAAGAAACAAAACGCAAACTTAATATATATAAAATAAAACTAGGATTTTAAAACAAAGTAATTTTATAACGAAATTATTAGGATAAAAAGCCCTTTCGGGCTTTGGGTTAAAGTCTTGACTCGTAGCGTCTAAGCATATAAAGTCTTTTAAGCATTTTCTTACGAGCTGAAATTTTTTGTTTTTTACGAATTTCAGTCATAGGCTCAAAAAATCTTCTTGCTCTTACTTCAGTAACAACTAGATTTCTATCTACTTGTTTTTTGAACTTACGATACGCTTCGTCAAAAGACTCGTTAGGATGTACCTTGATTCCTGGCACTATCCTCACCACCTTTCTGTGTAAATTTTTGTTGTGAATTATGATTATAGAACATTTCTTATTAATCCAAACTTAGAAAGCATTTAAAAATTGTTTTAGTTTTTTGGGCTATAATCGTAATTACTAATTTTTTACGAGGTTTTTTATGGAAAATCATATCACCAACTATACTAAAAAGCGTTATTTTACATATTTAGTTGCAACAATTGTAATATTTTGTTTACCTTTTGTTACAATTAATGGAAACCATTTCTTTTTATTGAGTTTTGATCATTCCAAACTGAATCTATTTTTTATTTCATTTTCAACTCAAGAATTATATCTTATGCCTTTTTTACTTATTTTTCTTTTTTTATTTATATTTTTTATAACTACTTTGGGAGGAAGAATTTGGTGTGCTTGGAGCTGTCCTCAAACTATTTTTAGGGTGATTTATAGAGATATTATCCAAACTAAGCTTTTAAAAATTCGTAAAAATATCAACAATAAACAAAAAGAATATGAAGGGTATTATTTTAAAAAAATTATAGGTGTGATTTTATTTTATTTCATATCTTTATTAGCTGTAAGTAATTTACTTTGGTATTTTGTTCCGCCTGAAGATTTCTTTGCTTATATACAAAATCCTGGCGAACATTTGCTTTTGCTTGGTATTTTATTTTGTGCAAGTTTATTTTTAACCTTAGATATTACCTATTTAGCAGAAAAATTTTGTATTTATGTATGTCCTTATGCAAGAGTTCAATCCGTAATGTTTGATCGCGATACCATGCAAGTGATTTATGATGAAAAACGCGGAGGAGTGATTTATGATGGACATACCAAACTTTATAAAAAACCACCTGAAGGTGAATGCATAGGTTGTGAGGCCTGTGTAAGTATTTGTCCTACCCATATAGACATACGCAAAGGCATGCAACTTGAATGTATCAATTGTTTAGAATGCGCTGATGCCTGTTCTAAAGTGCAAAGCAAATTTAACAGACCAAGTTTGATTAATTGGACTAGCATAAAAGCCATAGAAACACGCAAAAAAGTAAATTATTTCCGCTTTAGAACCATTGCTTATTTTATTGTTCTTTTAATTGCTTTGATTGCTTTGATAATCATGGGTAGCAAAAAAGAAAATATGCTTTTAAATATCAATCGTAGCAGTGAGCTTTATCAAATTTCACACACTCACAAGGGTATAGAAATTTCAAATGCGTATACTTTTTTGTTTCAAAATACTGATTCTAAAACTCATGAATATTATTTTGAAGCCAGCTTAGAAGGCGTTGATAATGGCATAGAAATCATTCGTCCAAGCAAAGCTTTTACATTAAAAGCAGGAGAGCAAGCTAAGAAAATTGTTGTAATAAAAGCTACTAAAAAACTGGCTGATAATGATCAAAAAGATGTGATTTTTCCACTTCACATCAAAGCCTATGCCAAAGATAATAAAGAGATTGTCATTTTTAGAGAAAGCATTTTTGTTTATCCTAAAAGCACGATTTTAAAGGGGTATAATGAATCCAAATAAAGCACCTTCTAAAAAAGTTTTAGCAAGAAGAGAAAAGATTAAAAATGTTGCTTTTGATCTATTTTTAACCAAAGGTTTTCAAGAAACTAGCTTAAGTGATATTATTAAATTATCGGGCGGTTCGTATTCTAATATTTATGATAGTTTTCATAGTAAAGAAGGTTTATTTTTTGAAATTTTAGATGATGTTTGCAAAAAACATTTTGATTTGATAGCCTCCCAAACTCAAACCATTAAAAATGAAAATTTAAAGGAATTTTTAACCTCTTTTGGGCTTACTTTTGTTGATATTTTCAATCAAGTCCAAACTGTTGCCTTTGGTAAAATTATTTTTTCTCAAGTTTATGATAAACATAAGCATGTTAAAAATTGGATTGAAAATAATCAGAAAATTTTCTCCTATAGCATACTTATAGAACTTTTTAAAAAACAAAATAGTAGCTATATTTCAAATAATGCTCAAAAACTTGCTGTGCTTTTTTGCGCTATGTTAAGAGAGCCTTATCATAGCTTAAATGTTTTAGCTGATACTCCTTTAATGAGTGAACAAGAACAAAAAGAACATGTAGATTTTATTGTCAATATATTTTTAAAAGGAATTGAAAATAAAACTTCAATTTAATTAAGTAAATGTAAAAATTATTAACCAAATTTGAGTTATAATACGTCTTAAAAATTTTGTAATAAATATTACAATATATTTAAATTAAAAATTTTAAGGCAAAAATCATGAATTCGTTTCAAAAAAATACCCTTTTACTTCTAAGCGCTTTATTTTTATTTTCCGCTTGTAGTAAGGAAGAAGCACCTCAAAAACAAATACCTCCTCAATCTGTTAGCACTATGAGTGTCAAAGCCGAAAATTTACCGCTTAGCTTTACTTATCCTGCAAAACTTGTTAGTGATTATGATGTCATCATCAAACCTCAAGTAAGCGGTGTTATTGTAGAAAAACTTTTCAAAGCAGGTGATTTAATTAAAAAAGGACAAACTCTTTTTATTATTGAACAAGATAAATTTAAAGCAAGTGTAAATTCAGCCTATGGAAAGGCTTTAATGGCTAGAGCAAATTTTGATAATGCTAGTAAAGATTATAACCGCTCAAAAACTCTTTACAACAAAGGTGCAATCTCTCAAAAAGAATACGATAGTGCCTTAGCAAATTTTAATAATACAAAAGCAAATCTCACTAGCGCTAGAGCAGACTTAGAAAATGCACGCATTGATTTAGCTTATACTGAAATTAAAGCTCCTTTTGATGGTATTGTAGGAGATGCTTTAATCAATATAGGAGATTATGTTAATTCCTCTTCAACCGAACTCGTAAGAATTACAAACCTCAATCCAATCTATGCGGATTTTTACATTTCAGATACAGATAAACTCAATATCGTTCGCAATACTCAAGATGGAAAATGGGATTTAAGCAATATCTATGCAGATTTAAATCTTAATGGAGAAGTAGTTAAAGGCAAACTTTATTTTATAGATTCAGTCATTGATGCAGATAGTGGAACAGTAAAAGCTAAAGCAATTTTTGACAATAATGACTCTACTCTTTTGCCAGGTGCCTTTGCAACAATTACTTCAAATGGTTTTATCCAAAAAAATGGATTTAAAATTCCTCAAATTGCAATCAAGCAAGATCAAAACGAGGTTTATGTTTTTCTTTTAAAAGAAGGTAAGGTTGCTAAAGCTCCTGTGCATATAAGCTATCAAGATAATGAATATGCTGTTATCGATAAAGGGCTACAAAATGGAGATAAAATCATTTTGGATAACTTTAAAAAAATTAGACTAGGTAGCGAAGTTAAAGAAGTTGGAGCACAATAATGTTTTCTAAATTTTTTATCGAAAGACCTATTTTTGCTTCTGTTGTAGCTATTATCATCTCTTTGGCTGGAGCTATTGGACTTGTAAATTTGCCCATAGAACAATACCCATCCTTAACTCCTCCTACAGTTAAAGTAAGCGCAACCTACACGGGTGCGGATGCTCAAACCATTGCCACAACAGTTGCAAACCCTATCGAAGATGCAATTAATGGTGCTGATAATATGATATATATGGATTCGACTTCAAGTTCCTCAGGAACCATGAATTTAACCGTGTATTTTAATATCGGTACAGATCCTGATCAAGCAACCATAGATGTTAACAATAGAATTTCAGCCGCAACTGCAAAAATGCCCGATGAAGTAAAAAAACTGGGCGTTACAGTTAGAAAAACCTCTTCTACAACACTTGCTGCTATCTCTATGTATTCAAGCAATGGTTCAATGAGTGCAGTGGATGTATATAATTACATTACTTTAAATATTTTAGATGAATTAAAAAGGGTTCCAGGCGTTGGAGATGCTAACGCTATAGGAAATCGTAATTATTCTTTAAGAATTTGGCTCAAACCTGATTTATTAAATAAATTTGGTGCAACAGCTACTGATGTTATCGCAGCCGTCAATGATCAAAATGCTCAATATGCCACAGGTAAAATCGGCGAAGAGCCCTTGACTCAAAAATCACCTTATGTTTATTCTATCACCATGCAAGGAAGATTGCAAAGCCCTAGTGAATTTGAAAATATTATCCTAAGAACAAACGAAGATGGTTCTTTTTTAAGATTAAAAGATGTAGCAGATATTGAGATAGGCTCTCAACAATATAAATCTCAAGGGCGATTAAACGGAAATGATGCGGTTCCAATTATGATCAATCTTCAATCAGGAGCAAATGCACTCAATACAGCAAAGCTTGTAGAAGCTAAAATGCAAGAACTATCAAAAAGCTTTCCCGAAGGTTTAGAATATAAAATTCCATACGATACAACTAAATTTGTTATCGAGTCTATTAAAGAAGTTATAAAAACCTTTGTTGAAGCGTTGATTTTGGTTATTATTGTTATGTATATGTTCTTAAAAAATTTCCGCTCAACACTCATTCCTATGATAGCCGTTCCTGTTTCATTACTAGGAACTTTTGCGGGACTTTATTTATTAGGATTTAGTATAAATCTTTTAACATTATTTGCCCTGATACTAGCCATAGGTATAGTCGTAGATGATGCTATTATTGTGGTTGAAAATATAGATAGAATTTTACACGAAGATGAAAATATCAGCGTTAAAGATGCAGCCATTCAAGCAATGCAAGAAGTAAGCTCACCTGTAATTTCGATTGTCCTTGTACTTTGTGCTGTTTTTATACCTGTATCTTTTATTTCAGGCTTTGTGGGAGAAATTCAAAAACAATTTGCACTCACCTTAGCTATATCTGTGACCATATCAGGTTTTGTAGCCCTTACTTTAACACCTTCTTTATGTGCACTCTTTTTAAGACGCAATGAAAGCAAGCCTTTTTATATTGTTCAAAAATTTAATGATTTCTTTGACTGGAGCACTTCTATATTTAGTGCAGGCGTTGCTTATATGCTTAAAAGAACCATTCGTTTTGTTTTGATTTTCTGTATCATGCTCGGAGCAATTTTTTATCTTTATAAACAAGTTCCTGGCTCTTTGGTTCCTGAAGAAGATCAAGGTTTAATGATAGGTATTATCAACCTTCCTTCGGCTTCAGCTCTACACAGAACGATCTCGGAAGTTGACTCTATGAGTCAAGAAATTCTAAAAACCAATGGCGTAAAAGATGCTATGGCTATGATAGGTTTTGATTTATTTACAAGCTCACTTAAAGAAAATGCCGCTGCAATGTTTATAGGGCTTGAAGATTGGAAAGATAGAAATGTAAGCGCTGATGAAATCATCATGGAGCTTAATAAAAAATTTGCTCCTGATCGCAATGCTGCAAGTGTATTTAGAGGATTACCTCCTATACCTGGGCTAAGTATCACGGGTGGTTTTGAAATGTATGTGCAAAATAAAAGCGGAAAAAGTTACGATCAAATTCAAGAAGATGTAAATAAACTTGTAGCAGCAGCCAATCAAAGAGAGGAATTATATGGGGTTCGAACTACTCTTGATACGAGCTTTCCTCAATATAAACTCATCATTGATAGAGATAAACTAAAGCATTTTAATTTAAATATGCAAGATGTTTTCAGTACAATGAATGCAACCATCGGAACATATTATGTTAATGATTTTACTATGCTTGGTAAAAATTTTCAAGTCAATATTCGCGCAAAAGGAGATTTTATAAATACCCAAAATGCATTGAAAAATATTTTTGTGCGCTCAAATGATGGAAAAATGATACCACTTGACTCTTTCTTAACTCTACAAAGAAGTTCAGGGCCAGATGATGTAAAACGTTTTAATATTTTCCCAGCAGCACAAATACAAGGACAACCTGCTCCAGGATACACTTCAGGACAAGCCATAGAAGCGATTTCCCAAGTAGCACAAGAAACTTTAAGTGATGATTACTCTATAGCTTGGAGTGGTTCAGCCTATCAAGAAGTTTCAAGCAAGGGAACAGGGAGCTATGCCTTTGCTTTGGGTATGGTGTTTGTATTCTTAATCTTAGCAGCACAATATGAAAGATGGCTTATACCTTTAGCTGTTGTTACAGCTGTACCTTTTGCCGTTTTTGGTTCGTTTTTACTTGTATACTTAAGAGGATTTACTAATGATATATATTTTCAAACCGGACTCTTGCTTTTAATTGGACTTTCAGCTAAGAATGCTATTTTGATCGTTGAATTTGCTATGGAAGAACGCTTTAAGAAAGGTAAGAAAATATTTGATGCAACTATCGCAGCTGCAAAACTTCGCTTTAGGCCGATAGTTATGACCTCTTTAGCTTTTACTTTTGGGGTTTTACCAATGATTTTTGCAACTGGAGCAGGAAGTGCTTCAAGACATTCTTTAGGGACAGGGCTTATTGGTGGAATGATAGCTGCTTCTACTTTAGCTATATTCTTTGTACCTTTATTTTTCTATCTTTTAGAAAATTTCAACGAATGGCTAGATAAGAAAAGGGGTAAAGTTCATGAATAAAATAATTTCAATAAGTGTTATAGCAAGCTTAAGCCTTTTTATTTCAGCTTGTTCTTTAAGTCCAAATTTAAATATTCCCGAAGCAAATTATAGTCTTGATAATAAGCTAGGTGCTCTATCTTGGGAAAAAGAAAACAATTATACTCTTTCTAAGGAATGGTGGAAAGAATTTGATGATGAGAAATTAAATCAAGTTGTTGATTTAGCCCTTAAGAACAATAATGATTTAAAGCTTGCTTTTATTCATATGGAACAAGCTGCTGCTCAATTAGGCATAGATTTTAGTGATTTGTTGCCAAAATTAGATGGTAGCGCTAGCGCAAATCGTGCAAAAACAGCCATAAACGCTCCAAGCAACCGCACTGGGGAAGTCAGTTATGGCAATGATTTTAAAATGGGACTGGATTTAAGCTACGAAATTGATCTTTGGGGAAAATATCGCGATACTTACCGCGCTTCAAAATCAGGCTTTAAAGCTAGTCAGTACGATTATGAAGCTGCAAGACTTTCTATAGTTTCAAGCGTAGTTCAGACTTATTTTAATTTTGTAAATGCAAACGAAAATGAAAAAGCTTTAAAAGATGCTTATGACTCAGCACAAGAAATTTATCAAATTAATTATGAAAAATTTCAAGTAGGAGCAGTAGGAGAATACGAAATCGCACAATCAAGAGCAAATTTAGAAAGTACTGCTTTACAATACAATGAAGCAAAATTAAATAAAGAAAACTATCTTAAAGCTTTAAAAATTCTAACTTCAAATGATTTAAACGATATTCTTTATCAAGATCAAGCTTATCAGGTTTTCAAGCTCAAAGATTTTGATATACCAAGTGGAATTTCAAGTACTATACTCTTGCAACGTCCTGATATTGGTTCTTCTTTGGAAAAACTTACTCAACAAAATTATCTAGTAGGAGTAGCTCGCACAGCTTTCTTGCCTAATCTTTCTTTGACGGGCTTATTAGGATTTGAAAGTGGGGATTTAAATACACTTGTAGAAGCGGGCTCTAGAACTTGGAATATAGGTGGGAATTTCACAATGCCAATTTTCCACTGGGGAGAAATTTATCAAAATGTGAATTTAGCAAAACTCAATAAAGATGAAGCTTTTGTAAATTATCAAAACACCCTAGTCGCAGCCTTTGGAGAAATTCGCTATGCTTTAATTGCTAGAAAGACTATTCGCTTGCAGTATAACAACGCGCAAGCAAGTGAATTATCTTATAAAAGAATTTATGAAATAAGTAAAGAGCGTTATGATGTGGGTGAAATGTCTTTGCAAGATTATCTACAAGCACGCCAAGATTGGCTAAATGCTACAGTTGCTTTTAATAACACCAAATATTCTTATGCCAATTCTATAGTCAATGTTATCAAAGCTTTTGGTGGTGGTTTTGAAAAAAATGAAGATATTGGTAAAAATATAGAAGAAGAATCAAAAAATTTAGATATGTCTTTTAGAGAGTAAGAATTTACTCTCTAAATTAAATTGTTCTTGCTAAAAATCTCTATTTAAATCAGAATCACTAACCTCATACGCTTTATAAATAGCAGGCAGCAATTTTCTCATCGCATAATCTAAATGATAAAATTGCTTATAAACCTCCTCCGCATTTAAATCCTTAGCATTACTAAAATCAAACACTTCAGTATTGCCAACTTTTGAAATATTCTTATCAAAATAAGAATAAAATTCCGCCCTTTGTTTAAACAATGCATTTAAATTTTCCACTACTTTTGTTTTATCCATAAACCATCCTTTCTAATTATTTTGAAAGTTATAGCATTTTTTTGCTAAAAATAAAGAAATTTACACTTGATTTAGTAAAAAATTGATAAAGTTATATTATATTTTACCCTTTAAGGTGAGTTAATGAATTTGTTTCAAAATTTGGCTTTAAAATATTCTCATGCCATGATGGAAAAATCTTTGCATAAAAGTTTCAATGTCGAACTTTTAAAAAATCCTCAAGAAAAACAAGCAAAGCAAGATAAAAGCTATATGCTTTATGCTCATATACCTTTTTGTCATACTTTTTGCCCTTATTGTAGTTTTCATAAATACTATTATGATGAGGAATTAGCTAAAATTTATTTTGAAAATTTAAGAAAAGAGCTTGTACTTATAAAAGATAAAGGTTTTGATTTTAACTCAATGTATGTAGGAGGCGGAACAACATTAATCAACGAAAATGAACTATTAAAAACTCTAGAACTTTGTAAAAAACTTTTTAATATCAAAGAAATTTCTTGCGAAAGTGATCCTAATCATATAATCCCTGAAAAACTCTCTATGTTTAAAGGTATAATTGATCGCTTAAGCTGTGGAATTCAAAGTTTTGATGATGAAATTTTAAAAAAAATAGCAAGATACAATAAATTTGGATCTTCTAAACAATTGCAAGAAAAAATTTCAAAAGCTTTAGGAATTTTACCGATTTTTAGTCTTGATTTAATTTTTAATTTCCCATCGCAAACAGAAGAACAACTTTTAAATGATTTAGAAATCGCCAAAAATTTAGCCCCTCAACAAATCACAACCTATCCTTTAATGAAATCCAATCTAACCAAAGACAATATAGCCAAAAGTCTTGGCGTTGAGATTAAAGACAATGAATTTAAATACTATCAAATGATACGAGATTTTTTCAAGGATTATCAGCAAAATAATGGCTGGAGTTTTTCTTTAGAAAAAAATCAACTCAACGATGAATATGTAAGCTCTCATCATGAATATTTAGGAGTTGGAAGTGGAGCTTTTAGCTTTTTAGACGGGGAGTTGCTTATCAATGCTTTTGATTTAAATGATTATGCAAAAATGATACAAGAAAAACAAAATGCCAATATAGCAAAAGCGAGTTTTACACAAAAAGAAATTATCAAATACATATTTTTAACTGAAATGTTTGCAGGAAAAATACAAATTGATAAATTCAATCAAACCCTTAATTGCGATCTTGAAAAAGAACTCTTTAAAGAACTTTTAGGACTTAAAATAAGCAATGCTATCAAAAAAGAAAATGGTACTTTGATTACAAGTGAATTTGGACAGTATCTCTTTGTAGTTTTAATGAAGGATTTTTACACAGGGATGGATCTTGTACGCGCAGTATTTAGAGACAGCAAACGCTTAAAAAATAAAGATTTTATCAATATAATGAAGGAAAATATAAGCTCTATTTAATTTCTTTTTGAAATTAAATAGATAATGAAAATTAAAATGGACGAATTACCATCATTAAGGCAATGATAATAAACATTAAAGTAGGAAATTCATTATAAATTCTAAAATATCTTCCACTTTTTGTAGAAGTATCATTTGCCAAAGCTTTTAAACAAAAATAATTATGTATATGAAAAATAATCAAAAGTGTAGCACAGGTAAGTTTTGCATGCATAAATCCAGAACCTACCATCAAAACTTCTTTATGGGCATGAAGCATCAAACTCCCGCTAATAACGGTTGCTATCATCGCGGGATTTTGTATACCAAAATAAAGTCTTCTTTCTTGAATCTTTACAACATCAACAAAACCTTTATTGTCTTTATTTTCTGCGTGATATACAAACAAACGAGGCAAATAAAAAAGTCCTGCCATCCATGAAACAAATGCTAAATAATGCACCCATTTAATCCAAAAATAATACTCATTAATCCATTCTGTCATTTTTTTCCTTTTTTATGAAAATTTCTTTTAATAAAATTAAAGCAACGCTTATATTTATCATCACATCTGCTACATTAAAGATAGCAAAATGAAACCATTTGTGCCAAAAAAACATATCCACCACTCCTCCGTGTATAAAACGGTCAAGCAAATTCGAACACCCCGCTCCTAGCATCATGCCAAAAGCTACCAAATGCTCTCTTAAGAATTGTTTTTGCCACAAAAGGTATATAAAAAGCGCTAATATCAAAGCTAAATGTAAGTATTTTAAATAATGCTCTAAAAAACTAAACATAGAAAAAGCAACTCCTGTGTTTAGAGCATAGGTTAAATCCAAATACTCACTTTGCCAACGCAAACCTGATAAAGTCAAAGACTTTACCCACTGATCAAAAGCAAAAACTACGATAAAAACTAAAATAAATATCAAGATAGTTTTATATTTTTTAACCATTCAATGCTTTCTTGAAAAATTCAACTACATTTTTCATTTCTTTTTCTAAAATTTTAGCATCTTTAGCTTCTAGTAAAAGTCTGATCAAATTTTCTGTTCCAGAATAGCGAAATAACACATTAATATTTTTATTTTCCAAATCCTGTTTTAACTCTTTCAAACCCTTAATCTTATCTAAATCTTTTTTTTCTGAAATTTTAAGATTGGTTAAAAGTTGTGGATAAGGTTTGATTTGCCCTAAAATAGTACTCGCAGATTTTTTCTTACAAAGCATCAAAGCACTAAATTGCAAAGCTGCTATAAGACCATCTCCTGTTTTTGCATAATCACTAAAAATAATATGCCCGCTTTGCTCTCCACCGAAATTTCCACCCTTGGCTTTTAGCTTCTCAAGCACATATTTATCGCCTACATTACAAGTATCAAGCTCTATACCGTGCTGATTTAAAAATTCTTTCAAAGCTCCATTACTCATAATAGTAGCTACTACACTAGATTTTAATTTGCCTTGTTCTTTTAAGAAAAGGGCTAAAACTCCGAGCAAGCTATCTCCATTTGCTACCTCACCCTTCTCATCTACCACAACCAAACGATCCGCATCTCCATCAAAAGCAAAACCGACATCCGCACGCAAGCGCTTTACTTCAGCAGCTAAATTTGAAGGATGCAAGGCACCGCAATTTTCATTGATATTAAGCCCATTAGGTTTATCACTCATTACTATAACTTCGGCTCCAAGTTCTTTAAAAACAGTCGGAGCCACCTTATAGGCTGCTCCATGAGCTACATCTAAGACTACACGCAATGATTTTAGAGTTAAATCCTTAGGGAAAGAATTCTTAATAGAAACAATATATCTTCCTATAACATCATCAATTCTTTTGGCTTGACCGATTTTCTCCATATCAACTTTAGAGCTTTGAATAAGCTTATCATCATAATAAATTTCTTCAATCTTTTTTTCTATATCTTCACTAAGCTTATTTCCGTGTGCATCAAAAAACTTAATCCCATTATCATAATAAGGATTATGCGAAGCTGAAATCATAATACCCGCATCACAACGCATATCTTCAGTTAAAAACGCAATCGCAGGCGTTGGCATAGGACCTATTTGTATTACATTATATCCTATGGAGGTAAGACCCGAAACAATAGCATTTTCTATCATATAACCACTTCTTCTTGTATCTTTACCTACTAAAATATTATTTGTAACACTCTTATCTTTAAAATAAATTCCAGCGGCCATGGCAAGACGCATAGCTAAAAAACTATCTAAAAATTCGCCCGCTTTTCCACGAACGCCATCTGTTCCAAAAAGTTTCATCATTAAACCTTTCTCAATGAAATTCTAGAAATTATAGCAGAGCTAGGATAAAGAAATTTAAACAAACCCTAAAAAGATTTAGGGTTTGATGGCCTTATAGTTCAGGCTTTGGAGTTTTTTCCGTAGAAACAGGAAGTTGAGGATAAACCACCACTGGTTTAGTTCCAGTTAAAGATTTCAAGAAGGTTTCTATGCTTTTTGCCTCTTTATCAGAAATTTGAATACCAAGTTGCACACTACCCATTTCTTTAATCGCATCGGTTAATTTCCATATCGCACCATTATGGAAATATGGAGCTGTCTCAACTACATTTCTTAAAGTTGGGGTTTTAACCATACCATTTTCATCCCCTTTAAAATCACCCAAATTTGCAAATTTATATTTACCTGCAACCTCAAATGCTTGCATATTTCCACCCAAATTTACACCATTATGACAAGCTACACAACCTTTATCTATGAAAAGTTTTAAACCTTTTTGCTCCTCTTTAGTTAAAGCTTTTTCATCTCCATTTAAGAAATTATCAAAGCGAGATGGAGTAATTAAAGTTCTTTCAAAATTTGCTATTGCATCGGCAATATTGTCAAAATTCACACCGCTTTTGCCATAAATTTTCTTAAATTCTGCAACATATTCAGGCAAAGAAGCGATTTTTTCTACAGCTAATTTTGCCGGAGTTGCCATTTCAGCTTCAGATTCGATAGGTCCCTTGGCTTGATCAGCTAAAGTTCCTGCACGTCCATCCCAAAATTGAGTCGTGTTTAAAACGGCATTATATACAGTTGGGGAATTTAAATGATGAGGGTTTGCAGTCCATTTATGTCCTACTGCTGCACTAATACCATCGGCTCCACCAAGTCCTAGATTATGACAGGTATTACATGAAATAATACCGCTTTTTGAAAGGCGAGGCTCAAAATAAAGCTTTTTACCTAGCTCAACTTTATCAAGAGTAAATTCAGTAGCCTTTACTCCATTTGCTTTCAAGATCTCATCCACACCTTTTTGATCTTTTGGTAAAGCAACTAAACCTGAATTTTTAGCCTCTTCTATAAGACTTTGGGCATTTAAACTTGAAAAAGCAACTAATGATGCAATCAATAACGATTTGACTTTCATTTACAAACTCCTTTACTTTTAGATATAAACTTAAACTAAATAATATAGCTTTATTACTTAAATATTTATAAAAATTATTAAATAATATTAATAATTAATTAATACAAAATATATCCTATTTTTTTGATTTATTTATTTTTTTTGCATATAATACTTCAATTATTTCTTAAGGTTAATAATGGAAAATTTAATCATTTATGCAATTGCTTATCTTTTAGGCTCTATTCCTTTTGGTTTAATTTTGGCCAAACAATTTGCTAAGATTAATATACAAAATCAAGGCTCAAAAAGCATAGGCGCAACAAATGTGTTAAGAGTTGTTAAGGAAAAAGATCCAGTTTTAGCTAAAAAACTTGCTATTGCCACTATTGTTTTAGACTTTGCAAAAGCAACTATACCCTTGCTTATACTTAAATTTTTAAATTATGATTTAAATCTACTTTGGACTGTTGCGGTTTTAACGGTATTTGGACATTGCTTTTCAATCTATCTTTTATTTGAAGGTGGTAAAGGGGTTGCAACTGGAGCAGGCGCTATGATAGTGCTTTTGCCTTTAGAACTTTTAACAGCATTTATAGTTTGGTTTATCGTGGGTAAAATTTTTAAAATTTCATCTTTAGCATCTTTATTGGCTTTATTAGTTTTTATAGGAAGTTCTTTTATCTTTAATTATGATATGCAAACCATCAAGACGCATGCGCCTGTATTTATTATAGCTTTTATAATTATTTATAAACATTTGCCAAATATCAAAAGATTGGTTTTCAAAGAAGAATGCAAAGTTATATAAATATCAAAATGCAGTTTAAATGCATTATAGGAATATTAAAATTTGAACGCAAGAAAAAACAAAAAGTTTGCGTTCATCTTAAGGCTAAGGCGAACGATTTTTTAGATTATGCTAAAGTGTCAAAAAAAATCAAAAAATACTATAAAAAAGAACAATTTCTTACCCTAGAAGAATCTTTAGAATTTGTTTGTGCAAAATTACATAAAAAATTTCCACAAATTTACTATATCAAAATTTCAACTTATAAACCTGAAATAATCAAAAATACAAGAGTTGGAGTAAAATTAAAAAAATTTTATTAAATTTTGTTTAAAGATATCTAAACATTTACTTAAACTATGTTATAATTTTTTAAAAATTTCTTAACGAAGGATATAATGATGAGGATTTTAGTTATAGAGGATGAAATTAGCCTTAATAAAACTATTATAGATAATCTTAATGAATTTGGTTATCAAACTGACTCTTCAGAAAATTTCAAAGATGGTGAATATTTTATTGGGATAAGACACTATGATTTGGTATTAGCAAGCTGGAATTTACCTGATGGTGATGGCGCAGAGCTTGTAAATACAATTAAGCATAAGTCTCCAAGAACTTCTGTGATGATTATGTCTGCAAAAACAGACAAAGATACAGAAATTAAAGCATTAAAAGCTGGAGCGGATGACTTTGTAAAAAAACCTTTAGATTTTGATATTTTATTGGCTAGAATAGAAGCAAGACTTAGACTTGGCGGCACCAATGTAATCAAAATAGAAGATTTAGTTATTGACCCTGATGAAGAGAAAATAACTTATAAGGGACAAGATATAGAGCTTAAAGGAAAGCCTTTTGAAGTTTTAACTCATTTAGCAAGACATTCGGATCAAATTGTGTCTAAAGAACAACTTTTAGATGCTATTTGGGAAGAACCTGAACTCGTTACACCTAATGTAATCGAAGTAGCAATCAATCAAATACGCCAAAAAATGGACAAACCTTTAAACATCTCTACCATAGAAACTGTTCGACGTAGAGGATATCGCTTCTGTTTTCCTAAAAAATCCTAACCATTTTGCACCCTTTGGTGCAAAATTTTATCTTTATATTTATTTTTTATATTTTATTTAAGTTTTGTTATTGTATAAACTAAAAATTATTTTTAAAATTTTGAAAGGTGACAATGGCTCTTTTGATTACTAAAGATTGCGTATGTTGTGATGCTTGTAGGGAAGAGTGTCCAGATGAGGCTATTTATGAACATAGTCCTATCTATGTGATTGATGCTGATCTTTGTTCAGAATGTGTTAATGATTTTTCAGAACCTGCTTGTATAGTAGCATGTCCTTACGAATGTATCATACCTGATCCTGATAATGTTGAAAGCATAGAAGAGTTAAAATTAAAAAATCGCAATAGAGAATTTTAATGGCAAAAAAAACCGCTGTTGTAGACTTAGGATCAAATTCCATTAGAATGGTGGTTTTTGAAAAAACTTCGAGGTATAGTTTTTACACTACCTGTGAATACAAACGCAAAGTCAGACTTGGGGAAAATGCTTATAATAATGGAAAAATTCTTCAAGAAGACTCTATGCAAAGAGCTGAAAATGCTTTGGCTTTTTTTAAACAATGCGCCCTAAAGCATAAATGTAAAAAAATATTCATTATAGGTACTTCGGCCTTAAGAGATGCTCCAAATTCTAAAGATTTTATTAAAAGAATTAAAGATAAGCTAAACTTAAATATTCGATGTATTGATGGGAAAAACGAAAGTTATCTTGGTGGTCTTGCAACCTTGAATTTATTGAGTCCTTTTAGAGATGGCACGACGCTTGATATAGGTGGGGGATCAAGCGAACTTTGCCTTATTAAAAATAATAAAATCATCTCTTGTATTTCATTAGACATAGGAACGGTAAGATTAAAAGAATTGTTTTACGATAAAGGCAAAACAGATGCTTTGGATGATTTTATCAATCCGATTTTAGAACAAATTCCTTCTGAATTTTGCAATCAAAATCTCATTGCAATAGGTGGAAGCTTAAGAGCAATCTCAAATTCTATTATGCAAAAAAACTCTTATCCCTTAAAAAATATACATGATTTTAGATATATGCTTGAAGATGAAAAAGAGCATATTTTAAAAATTTTTAATTGCAAAGCAGATGCGTTGATTAATTTTGGTATCAAAAAAGATCGTTTTGATACTATTAAAGAAGGTATTTTTATCTTTCTAAAAATAGCAGAAAAACTCAAAACCAAGCAAATTATTACTAGTGGGGTAGGTATTCGCGAGGGTATATATTTACAAGATTTATTACGTCCTAAACATACTTTTCCTATAAATTTTAACCCTAGTTTAAAATCTCTACAAGATAGATTTCTTCAAGGAAATATAAACAATAAAACACCTTATTTTTCTATGCAAATTTTTAAAGTCTTGCAAACTCTTCATAAAATCCATGAAAAATACAAACAAAGTCTATTAAATGCCGCAAAACTTTGTCATTTGGGTGAATATTTAAATTTTTATTTTGCTAACGAACACTCAGCATATTTTATTTTAAATGGGTTAAATTATGGCTTTTCACATCAAGAAAAAGTGTTGATTGCAACTCTTATTAGACTCAATGGCAAGAAAGTCAATCCTTATAATCTTGAACCCTATAAGCAGCTTTTACCAAACACTCATATCATTTCTTGGCTGAATTTTATTCTTAGTTTAGCCAAAATATTAAGCACAAATGAAAATAAAATTGAAATTGCCTTTGCCAATAATACGCTTTATATTTATAGCGAATCAAAAATTCTTGATCTACCCAAAGATGAGCTCAAAAAAATTACCAAACCAGCTACGATAGCCCTAGCTATCAATCAAAAGCCTTAAGATTTCTTATTTTTTTGACGCTGCTCTATAAGATTTTGGATACGCTTTTTATTCTCTTCAAAAAAAGAATCGAAATTTTTTTCAGATTTTTCTGTAGTCTTTGGCTCATAATCTGAAATTTCAGTTTCTTCTAATACAATATTAGAATTACCCACTATCATAGTATAACGCTTGCTTGCATATTCAAAAACTATCAATTGATTATTTTTATCTAGAAATCTTTGAAATACTACATGAAAATCTCTAGAAATACCTGCATTTTTAAACGCTAAGGTTCTCTTAAGCCACCAAAGCACTATAAGCAAAATAAATAAAACCGACATTACTAAAATGTAATTTGTATAATCATAGCCTTCTAAACTTGTTTTTTTAGAATTCAAAATCAGCTCTTCATTTGTGCTTAAATTATTTTGTTCAGGATTTATACTTTCTTTGCCTTGCTGAACTGCTCTTATCCTAACTCCAAATTTATCATTAATGGAGCTTAATTCTAAAGAGACTGGCTGTTTATTTTGTAGCATGATGTATGTATTGTTATCTTTAGAACTGATACTAATCTTATCAACGAGCCCTGAATTTAAACTTTTTAGCTCTTCTTTGCTGTATTTCAAATCACTGAAAGTTAAAAGAGTGAGATTTTTTTCTTTTTTTTGAGAAATTTTGCCCCCATAAGCACTATCAAAAGATAACATTAAATCCACTCTATCATTTCTATCATAAATATTATAACTGATCAATTCTACAGCAAAAAGCGGCAGCGCGAGTATACTTAATAATAAAACTTTCATTAAATTTCTTTTTTAAAATATTGAAGTACGGTTTTAGAATCTAGAATTTCATTAATTCTAATTGCTAAATTTTTCTCATAAACCATAACTTCGCCTTTGCCGAAAATACGCTTATTAATATATAATTCAACACTTTCTCCAGCAGGTTTTTCAAGATCGATAACCGAACCTACTTCAAGCTTTAAAAGTTCAGCTACACTCATATTTGTAGTACCAAGCTCACTAACAAAATCTACAGTGATATCTAAAATATCTTCATAAGACTGTAAAAGTCCGTGACGATCTCCAAAATCAATGTCACTGCCCATTATTTACAATATCCTATTCTAAAATAATGATTTTCAAAGCCATAAGTTAAAGATTCATCTAAGATAATAGATGAAAAATCAACTCTGCCCAAATACTCTGGTATACCAAGCTTATACTCATCATCTCCCTTGGCATCATTGAGTAAATTTTTTGCATAGCCTATGATTTGATTAGCGCATTCTTTACTTAAGTCACACCAATCATCTTCTTTAAATTTTTCATCACGAACTAGAATATTGGCAATTGTTTGTAAAAATTCTTTTGGAAAAAATAAATAAAAATGATATTCTCTACCACTTTTTTCCATTATAGGAATACTGGCTCCATAAAGTTCACCTACTATATCTTCAGCCTTTTCGATACGAAGTCTTAAGATATGTTCAAAAAAATGCGTTATTGAATATTCAAGAACTTTTAACATAATATCACCTTTATAAAAAACTTAATTAAAAATTATAGTAAATATAAAATAAAAATATGTTTTAAAAAATTATTTTTCAAAAATTTCTTCCACCCCTTTTAAAATTTGATTCACATCATTACTTGCAAAAAGTTTTACTATATTTGTTCCTACTATCACCCCATCGGCTAGTTTGCGCATATTTCTTACATCCGCATTATTTTTTACTCCAAAACCTATATAAATAGGTAATTTTGTAAATGATCGAATCTCTTGTATTTTTTCTTGCAAGAGTTTATTATCCACACTTTGCCCCCCTGTTATACCTACACTAGCAAGTAAATAAATAAAACCCTTAGCATTTTTTACAAGTTCTTCAACGCGTTCTTTAGGAGTTGTAATGCTTACAAGAGTAATCAAGGCTATGTCATACTTTTGACATTCTTTATACAAAGGCTTACTTTCTTCATAACTTAACTCAGGAACTATCAAAGCAGAAATTCCCAAAGCCTTAGCTTTTTTAACAAAATTTTCTAAGCCGTAAGAAAAAATTAAATTATAATACACCATGAAAACAAGAGCTTTTTTTGTTTTTATTTTGGCTAAAAGCTCAAATATTTTATGAATGTCTGCACCTTGCTCTAGGGCAATTTTTGCAGCATTAGCAATGATCTCACCATCGGCAATAGGATCACTGTATGCGATTCCTAATTCTAAAACATCGATCGAACTTTCATCCAAACGCTTTAAAAACTCTTCACTAATTTTTAAATTTGGATAGCCTAAAACCATATAAGCTACATTTGCCTTATCCTTGTAAAATTTTGTAAAATCAACCATAAATCATTCCTTTTTTATATTCTCTAATCGTTTGCATATCTTTATCGCCTCTACCTGATAAATTAACCACTATCACGCTCTTTTTGTTTAATTTAGGACAAAGTTTTTCCAAAAATGCCAAAGCATGAGAACTTTCAATAGCAGGGATAATCCCTTCTTCTTTACAAAGCAATTTTAAAGCTATCATACATTCTTCATCAGTAATTGCGTAATATTTTGCCCTACCGCTTTGAGATAAAAAAGCATGCAAAGGACCAATTCCTGGATAATCAAGTCCCGCAGAAACACTATGCACAGGCAAGATATTTCCTAATTCATCTTGCAAAACCTTCGTTTTCATGCCATGAATAATACCTGTTTTTCCCTTGGTTAAAGTTGCTGCATGATAAGGAGTATCAACACCCAATCCTCCTGCTTCAATTCCAATAAGATTTACACCCTCATCTTTGATAAATTCATAAAAAATTCCACCCGCATTACTTCCGCCCCCTACTGCAGCGATGATATAATCTACTTTTTTACCTAGTTTTTTAAGTTGACTTTTGCATTCTTTTCCTATAACGCTTTGAAAATGTGTAACCATCTTAGGATAAGGATAAGGTCCTACGGCACTTCCAACCACATAAAAAAGATTTTTAATATCCCCCACCCAAGCTTGAATAGCAGCAGTTGTAGCTTCTTTTAAGGTTTTAAGTCCACTTTGTATAGCATTAACCTTAGCTCCTAAAAGCTCCATTTTATAAACATTTAAAGCTTGTCGTTGCACATCAGTCGCTCCCATGTAAATTTCACACTCAAGTCCTAAAAGTGCCGCAGCAGTAGCAGTAGCTAATCCATGCTGTCCCGCTCCTGTTTCAGCAATGATTTTTTTCTTACCCATTTTTTTTGCTAAAAGTGCTTGAGCTATAGCATTGTTGATTTTATGCGCTCCTGTATGATTTAAATCTTCGCGCTTAAGATAAATTTCATGTCCATATTTTTTACTTAAATTTCGAGCAAAATAAAGCGGAGTGGGGCGTCCTACATAAGTAGTTAAAAGTTCTTTAAGCTCTTTTTTAAAGGTTTTATCTTGTGCAAATTTCAAAAAAGCATTTTCAAGCTCATTTAAAGCAAACATCGCACTCTCAGGCAAAAACTGCCCACCAAATTCACCATAATACGCCTTTTTCATTTTTTCATCTCCTTTAAAATATATTTGATTTTTTCCACATCTTTTAAATGATTTTCCTTTTCTATCTTTGAATTTAAGTCTATGATTTTTGGTTTTAAACTTAAAGCTTCATTGATATTATGAGTTCCTATGCCTCCTGCTAAGGCAAAATCTTTTTTAAAGTCTTTCAAAAGATCCCAGTTAAAACTTTCCCCATTGCCTCCATGAAATTTTCCCTTAGTATCAAATAAAATTAAATCCGCATAAATATTTTCTTCCAATTCCAAACGATCCCCTACACTTAAAACCTGCCAAACAAAAACTCCACTTTCTTTTAAAGTTTTAAACTCAAATTTACTCATTTTTCTATGAATTTGCACTCCATCAAGCTTTACTTGCTTGATTGCTTTTAAAATAAATTCCAAATTTTCATCGACAAAAACCCCCACACTCTTTTTAAATCCCGCATGGATGATATCGCTTAAACTCATCGCTTGCTCTAAACTAACCTGTCTAGGACTTTTTGCAAAAATAAGCCCCATGAAATCGACATTTAATTCAGCAATTTCCTTGGCATTGTTTTCATCCTTAATGCCACAAATTTTAAGCTTTGTCATTTAGGCTCCTAAAATACTCCATCACCTTACCAGAATATATAGCCTCTAAAATAATATCTTTTGCTTTTAAAGGTGTTGAAACTTTGTTGGCTGTATAAAGTGCAAACATAGAATTTAAAACCACAATATCAAATTTAGCCCCTTGCATTTTTCCACCTAAGATATCTTTTAAATCTTTAGCATTTTCATAAGCATTGCCTCCCATAATCTCACTATGGAAAGCTCGTTTAAAGCCAAATTGTTCGGGTGTAACGCCGTATTCATAAATTTCACCCTCTCTTACTTCAAAAATCTTTGTTTCATCGCAAATGCTAATCTCATCCATACCATCATTGCCACGCACCACCAAAGCTCTTTTTCGTCCTAGTGATCTTAAAACTTCAGCCAAAAGTTTATGTACAGGTGCGTGATAATTTCCCATCATTTGATATTTAAGCTTTAAATTAGGATGAAGTAAGGGCCCTAAAACATTAAATACAGTTCTTATGCCAAGCTTTGCTCTAAGCTCCCTTAGCTCACCTACTAAAGGATGAAAATACGGAGCATGAAAAAAGGCTAAATTTTTATTTTGCAAATCATTTAAAGCACATTCTAAATTATCAGGAATTTTTACATCTAAAGCATCTAAAACATCAGTGCTTCCGCTTGAACTGGAAATCGCTCTATTCCCATGTTTTGCTACCTTTACTCCTAAAGCTGCTAAAATAAAAGCACTTGCTGTTGATACATTAATACTTTTAAAATTATCTCCTCCAGTACCACATATATCTATCATATCACTTTCATCGCTAAAGGTTTTAGAATAACGTAAAATTTCACGCACAAGACTGCTTAAAGATTTTTGATTAAGGGATTTTTCACTGATTAAAACAAGTAAAGCAGCCGCTTGTAAAGGCTCATAATCCCTACTCATAATAATCTTGCAAATTTCTGAAAAGTCTTCACTTTCCAAATAATGATTTTCACTCATTTTTTGCAAATAAAATCCAAGAGTATGTTTTTTATCCTGAACTGCTTTTTCTTGATTTAAAAAATTAGCAAAAATTTTGATTCCGTATTCGCTAAAATAACTTTCAGGATGAAACTGTACGCCAAAATAAGGTAAAGTTTTATGTTTCATAGCCATGATAACATTATCATCACTCAAAGCCAAAATTTCAAAATCATCAGGCAAATTTTTAACCTCTAAAGAGTGATAACGCATCACACTTACTTCATCTTCAAAATCTTTAAAAATGGTATTTTTATTATAAATTTTAATTAGGGAATTTTTTGCGTGCATAGGATTTTGCAATTTAGCAATTTCAGCCTTAAAACTAAAACCCAAAGCTTGATGTCCTAAGCAAATTCCAAGCGTAGGGATGTTGAGTTGTGATTTAAAAATTTCAAGACATACTCCACTATCTTTTGGATGTTTTGGGCCAGGACTTAAAATGATGTAGTTTGGATTTAAAGCTTTGATTTCATCAAGAGTGATTTTATCATTTCGAACAACTAAAATTTCACCCTCATATACATTTTCAAGCATGGACTTGATATTGAAAACAAAAGAATCATAATTATCAATCAAAAGTATCATTTTAACTCCCTTTAGCCATTTTTTCAAAACTTACTAATAAAGCTTTACGCTTGGCGCAAATTTCTTCATATTCTTTTTGTGGATCACTTTGCAAAACTATGCCTGCCCCGCTTGCTATAAAAGCTTTATTTTCTTTAAAGAAAGCTGACCTTATAACGATAGCTAAAACCACATCCTCGTTAAAATTTAAAAATCCAACAGCACCTCCATAAACTCCTCTGTCTAAATTTTCAAGCTCATTGATAATCTCTAAAGCCCTAATCTTTGGAGCACCGCTTAAAGTTCCTGCTGGAAAAACCGCTCCTATAATGTCAAAAATATTAGCTTGCTTATCCATCGTCGCATAAACTTCGCTGACTATATGCATCACAAATTTATTTCTTGTTATACTAAAAAGATTTTCAACTCGCGTATTTTTGCCAAATTTGGACGCATCGTTTCTAGCTAAATCAACAAGCATTTTATGCTCACTCAACTCTTTTTCATCACTTAAAAGATCTTTTTCTAATTTTAAAATATCTGAATTTTCATCCAAATTTCGAGTACCTGCTATAGGAGCTAAAAAAATTTCTTTATTTTTTATTTTCAGTAAAAACTCCGGAGAAGAACCTAGCACAACCCCATATTGAGTCGGAAAATAAAACATATAAGCGCTAGGATTTAACTCGCTTAAAGTTTCATAAAATTCAAAGCTATCAAAATTATGCTCTATACAAAGCTGCTTGCTTAAAACCACTTGAAAAATATCTCCGCTTAAAAGATATTCTTTAGCTTTTTCCACACTACGGATAAAATCTCTTTTTTCTTCTTGAAAATCTTGCAAGATTTTATATTCGCAAGCTTTTTTATCGAAAATAAAATCTTCTTTTAAGAAATCAAAATACTTACTTTCTCCGTATTTAAAAAACATTTTGCTAGTTTTTTCATAAACCAAATAAGCTTTGGCATTAGCAAATAAAAAATTTGGAAAATCATAATTTTTATTTTCATTTGAGGGTAAATTCTCAAACAAAGAGATAAAATTTGCACTAAAAACACCAAAAAATCCAGAATATTTACAAATTTGCTCCTTTGAAGCATTTTCATAAAATTTCGCCTTTAATTCGCTAAGAGTGATATTCTTAGCGTCATAAAAATCACAATCAATACCTATAATAACCCTAGTAGAATCTTCAGCAAAGTAAGAAGAAGGGTATTTTTTTAAAATTTGCCTATAATATAAATTTGCTTTCATTTCAAGCATAATACAACCTTTGTAAAAAAATAAAATAAAAAATATGAAGAGTTAAAAAAAGAAGCTTAGAAGCGCCAAGAACGAAGAGTGTGTGTTGATATTAAAATTAAAGAATTATTTAAAAAATCGTTTTTATTCATCTTCTACCTTTCAAAAATTAAGCCTCATTTTTTAAACTATGATGACTTTTATTAATTTTAGAGAAAAAAACATAAAATTATCCTTTAATGTTTATTTAATCTTCAAAAAAATAAATCCATGTAACTCTGTGAAAAATATTTTGTCAAAACAAGCTTTATAAAACATTTTAAAACTAAGATAAGCTTGATAAGATAAAATTACTCCTTATTTAATCAAGAAATGATATAAATTTAGGAAAAAGTATGAATTTTGCAGATTTACCCTATATTTTTATAGGTATATTTTCAGGTATTACTTCAGGACTTTTTGGCATAGGTGGAGGGATGATTATCGTGCCTTCAATGTTTGCATTAGGAGCAAGTGCTCATCATGCTATTGGAATTTCTGTATTGCAAATGATTTTTGCGGCTATTTTTGGTTCTTATATTAATTATAAAAAAAAGAATTTAAATCTAAAAGATGGTATTGTTATAGGACTAGGCGGTCTTTTAGGGGCAAGCTTTAGTGGAATTTTATTACAAGCCTTAAGCGATGTAGCTCTTACTGCTATATTTTTAGGAGTAAGTTGTATATTTTTTATCAAATATGCTTTTGGTATTAAAGAAAGTGTTGTTAAAAGCCATAAAAGTATATGGGTTAAAAATGGAATTTTGTTTATAGCTGGAGCTTTTACAGGAATTTTTGCCATTTCTTTGGGTATAGGTGGGGGACTTTTAATCGCGCCAATTTTGGCTTATTTTTTGGGCTATGATAGCAAAAAAGTGGTTTCGCTTTCTTTATTTTTTGTTATTTTTGCTTCAATCTCTGGCATTATCTCTTTTTCAAATTCAGGTGTGATTGACGCTGAAGTTATCCATAAAGGTGTTTTGGTAGGTTTTGCCTCTATGATAGGCGTTTTCATAGGCATAAAAATCATAGAAAAAATGCATATTTCAGCCCATAGAAAAATTTTACTTTGCGTATATGCTTTATCTATACTTGCAACCACCCATTCTCTACTTAGAAAACTTGGAATTTTAGCATTTTAATCCATTAAAATGCTAAAAGATTTAAAAACATAATTTTTATATTATTATGCTAAAATACCAAATTTATTTAATGCTTAGGAAAAACTTATGAATGATACGATAAAAATCATTGGTGCAAAGGAAAATAATCTCAAAAATATTCATCTTGAAATTCCAAAAAATAAACTCATTGTTTTTACAGGATTAAGCGGTAGTGGAAAATCAACCCTTGCTTTTGGCACACTCTATGCCGAAGGACAACGCCGTTATATAGAAAGTTTGAGTGCTTATGCAAGACAATTTTTAGACAAGGTGGGCAAACCCGATGTAGATAAAATCGAAGGCCTAACTCCCGCTATCGCGATTGATCAAAAAACCACTTCCAAAAATCCGCGTTCTACAGTAGGAACTATCACTGAAATTTATGATTATTTAAGACTTTTATATGCAAGAGTGGGCATTCAGCATTGCCATCAATGCGGACAAAAAATCTCATCTATGAGTGCAAGCGATATAGTAGGAGAAATTTTAAAATTCCCAAAAGGCGCTAAAATCATCATCTACGCCCCTTTAGTGCGTGAAAAAAAAGGAACTTATGCGGACTTACTTGAAAATTTGCGTAATAAAGGCTATGTAAGAGCTCAAATTGATGGAGTTTTGGTGAGACTTGATGAAGATATAGAACTTTCAAAAACCAAAAAACATACGATAAAACTCGTTATTGATAGGCTTGAAATACAAGAAGATCTACTTTCTCGCCTTGCAAGCGATATAGAAAAAGGTTTAGAAGAAAGCTTTGGAGAAATCGAGATAGAAGTCTTAAACCCTGATGAAGTAGGACTTAATAAGCATTATCATTTTAGCGAACACTCTGCTTGCTTTGCTTGTAAAATTTCCTTCGTTCCTCTTGAGCCCTTAAGTTTTTCTTTTAACTCTCCAAAAGGAGCTTGTGCAGCCTGCGACGGACTTGGAATTCGCTATACCTTAGATATGAAAAAAATCATCGATGAAAGCCTAAGCCTTGAAAATGGCGCGGTGAAAATAATGTATGGATTTAATAAAAGCTATTATTATAAATTTTTAATTGCTTTTTGCGAGCAAAATGAAATTCCTCTTAAACTACCTTTTGCTGAACTTAGTGAAGAACAAAAACGCCTTGTGCTATATGGGAATGCAAAAACCATTGACTTTTTTTGGAAAAGAAATCGCCTAAAACGCACCTTTGAAGGCGTAGTAAAAATGGCTTATGAAATGCTAAAAGATGAAAAAGACTTAGCAGAGTACATGAGTGAAAAAATTTGTAAAGATTGCGCAGGGCATCGCTTAAGACCTGAGAGCTTGGCTGTAAAAGTAGCTTCTAAAGGACTGGGTGAAATTTTAGATATGAGTATAGAAGATAGCACTAGCTTTTTTGCCAATAAGAAAAATTTCTCCTATCTAAGCGAGCAAGAAAGACTTATCTCTGAACCTATATTAAAAGAAATCAACGAAAGACTTTTCTTTTTATATGATGTGGGACTAGGCTATTTATCTTTAGGGCGTGATGCAAGGACGATTAGCGGAGGTGAAGCACAAAGAATTCGTATCGCTTCGCAAATTGGTAGTGGTTTAAGTGGGGTGATGTATGTTTTAGATGAACCCAGTATCGGACTTCATGAAAGAGATACAGCAAAACTCATCAAAACCTTAAGAAATTTACAACAAAAAGGCAATACTCTAATCGTTGTAGAGCACGATAAAATGACCATAGAAGAAGCTGATTTTATCGTAGATATTGGCCCAAAAGCAGGAAAATTTGGAGGCGAAGTGGTATTTGCTGGAACTTATAAAGAACTTTTAAAAAGCAAAAGCGAAACCGCACTTTATATGAACGGCAAAAAGCAAATTTCACAGCTTCAAAACAGAAAACAAAAAGAATGGTTAGAACTTAAAAATGTAAATATCAATAATATCAAAGATTTAAGCGTTTCTTTTCCTTTGCAAAATTTAGTTGCGATCACAGGTGTTTCGGGATCTGGAAAAAGCTCTCTCATACTTCAAACCCTACTGCCTTTTGCGCAAGAAGAATTAAACCGCGCCAAAAAAGTAAAAAAAATAGGTGGGGTGCAAATTGAAGGGCTTGAAAAACTAGATAAGGTTATTTATCTTGATCAAAGCCCCATAGGACGAACTCCGCGATCAAATCCTGCAACTTATACAGGTGCCATGGATGAAATTCGCAATCTTTTTGCTGCTACTAAAGAAGCTAAAATGCGAGGTTATAAAGCGGGGCGTTTTTCCTTTAATGTTAAGGGTGGAAGATGTGAGAAATGTAGTGGCGATGGAGAAATCAAGATAGAAATGCATTTCTTGCCCGATGTAATGGTAGTTTGCGATACTTGCCATGGCAAACGCTATAATGATGCCACATTAGAGATTAAGTATAAAGGCAAAAATATCAGTGAAATTTTAAATATGAGTGTTTTAGAAGCGAGTGAATTTTTTGCAGCTGTGCCAAAAATCAAACAAAAACTTGATACCTTGGTAAAAGTCGGACTTGATTATCTTACCTTAGGACAAAATGCAACGACTTTAAGCGGGGGTGAAGCGCAAAGAATAAAACTTGCAAAAGAACTCAGCCGCAGCGATACAGGAAAAACCCTTTACATACTTGATGAGCCGACCACGGGACTACATTTTGAAGATGTAAATAAGCTCATTTTAGTTTTACAACACTTAGTTGATCTTAAAAATTCCGTTTTTGTGATAGAGCATAATTTAGATGTGATTAAAAATGCTGATTATATCATCGATATGGGCCCAGAAGGTGGAGTAAAGGGTGGAAAAATCATTAGCACAGGAAGCGTGGAAAAAGTCGCAAAAGATCATAAAAAAACAAAATCTTATACAGGATATTATTTGGATTTAGAGCTTAAAAGCGCAAAGAGTTAAAATGACACAGGAACAAAAAATATCATTTTTTAAGATTAAAAGATTAAGTATTTATATATTTTTTTGTGCTTTATATAATTTTTTTTACTTTTTTTCTTATGAAAATGTGGGAAGTTTACATTGTGAATTTCTTTGTATCAGCGGTAGATTTTTATGCTTTTTTTCTTGGATTTATATAGTTCTTGCTTTTATTTTTATGGTGGTAAGAATTTATTTTTTATTTTCTTCTAATAAAATTTTAATTTATTTTTTGCTTGCCATTATAAGCCTTGGCTCATCTTTTTTTCTTTTGGAAAATAAAATTTTATTTTTAGGGCTTTTAGCTTTATTTTTCGTTTTTTATTTTTTATTTTCACTCACTCTTGCTTCGCTTTTTAAAGAAGTGAAAATGTCCTTTTTCTTTGCTTTTTTATTTGCGCCTTTAGTGTTTTTATTTTTTATATTTTTTGAGAATTTAAGCCTTTTATTCCTTTTTCTAGCGTGGCATTTTTTAACTTTTGCTTATGCTTTTGATAGGTATGAAACTTTAAAAAAGCTGTATCGAGTTTAATTTTAAAGGAAAAAAATGTCAAATTTAAACTTTCATCAAATATTTGAAATTCAAAGACAAAATGATTTTAAAAGTATCAAAAAGCTTGCGTGGGTAGTTTTTGTAAGTTTTTTACTTTGTGTTTGTTTTCAGTTTTTACCCATTATTCTTGATTTTGCTTATGATTTAAAATTGTTGAAATTTAATTCTAATACTAATATTTTAGCCATGGTTTTTAATGCAATTTTTTTAATTTCTTATTTGATTATGATTTTAAAACTTTATTTTGTAAGTCAAAGCAAGGTTTTATTGATCAGTTTTTTTATAGCTGCATTTACTCAATTTATCGCTTTATTAAGCTTGAATTATCTTATTGCTAGTCCTGTTGTTGTTGATAAGATATTACGTATTTTTCTATATGGCTTTTCTTTTTTATGTCTTGCAATAGCCATTTTTTGCACTTTTATATTTTTTAAGGCTTTAAAAACTTTATGCGAAAATAAGATTTATTTTACACTTTGTTTTATTTTCAAAAGTGCGATTTTGATAATTATCTATATATTTATGTTTGTTCTAATTTATAGCGAGCATTCTCTTGCTTTAATTATCGCTTATTTTATGATTTTTCTATTTGCAGGCTTATTATTTACCATTTATTACGCACTATTTGCTTTCGCGCTTAGTAAAAACCAAAATATCAAACTTAAAGCTTATATCCAATGAAAAAGAAAATATTTGAATTTAGTATTTTATTTATCATTTTTATAAGTCTAAGCCAGAGTGCTTTGGTTTTTATTTTTAATCATTATTTAATTATTGATTATAGTGCTTATGAAGCACCGCCACAAAGCTTTGAAATGCTAAATTTAGCTGATCAAAAACTTTATCATTTGAGGCAAAATTTACGCTTTTTACATTCTATTTTAGCTTTTTTACTAACAATATCATTTTTCTTTGTGCATTTATTTTTCTTTTATATTTCTAGAAAAGAAAAATTTATACCTTATTCCTTTTTTTGTTTTGTGCTTATGGTAATAAGTGCTATTGCTAATTTACTTGAAGGTATAGAGCAAAAAGAAAGTATTTTTTGGTATTACAAGGGATTTCTTGATGTTGGTGTTTGTTTAATTTATCTTTTGTTTTTAGATAAATTTTTTCAAAGTCACCTTTTTAAAATCTTTTTTGTATGTGCTTGTTTGTGTACAATTTTAACAGAATTTAAATTTATGGATTTTACCACGCCTTTTGTTTTGCCTATTTATCTTTTTATTTTATTGATTTTAATGCGTAAAAAGAGTTTTAATGTTTGATTTTTTATACAATGATATCAATTATTTAGGGCTTTTTATCGTATGTTTTCTTTCAAGCACGCTTTTGCCTCTTGCAAGTGAAGCCTTTGTTGTAGCTTTCATAAAACTTGATTTTAATGCTAATTTGGTTTTATTTATAGCTACTTTAGGTAATACCTTAGGAAGCTTAAGTACCTATGCTCTAGCCTATCTTGGTAAAGAAAAAATTTTAGAAAAGTATTTTTCCAAATCTTTAAAAAAGCTTGATAAATTCAATGCAAATTTTACCAAATTTGGAAGCATTTATGCTTTTTTAACCTTTTTACCCTTAATAGGCGATATCTTTGCCTTAGGCCTTGGTTTTGCAAAATACCCTTTCATCAAAACTTGTTTTTTCATAAGTCTTGGCAAATTAAGTCGCTATATTTTTATAATTTTTATCGCTAATTCTTTATAAAAATCATCTATCTTTAAAGTGAATTTTGGGATAATAATTTAAAACCCACTAAGAAAGAAAACCATGAAAACTTTAACTATTATCGATACTTTTGGCTTCTTTTTTCGTCTTTACTATGCCCTCAAAGGATTTAAAAATTCTCAAGGGCAAGCTAGTGGAATGATTAGCGGTTTTGCTAATTTTATCTACAGTCTTAAAAACGAATACAAAAGTGATTATATTATTTTTGCACTAGACTCTAAGGGTAAAACATTTCGTAGCGATATTGATCCAAATTATAAAAAAAATCGCACCCCACCCCCACCCGAACTTTTAGAACAAATTCCAATCTGCATAGAAATGATAGAAAAAATGGGCTTCATGAGTGTCTCTTGCGAGGGTTATGAAGCAGATGATATCATCGCTTCAGTAGTTAAAACTTGTAAAGATAAAGATATTTTTGTACGCATTATAACGCAAGATAAGGATCTTTATCAGCTTATAAAGAATGGTAAAACAAGCATTTATAGCCCTATTTCAAAAAATGACTATAACGAAGAAGCTTGCTTGGAAAAATACGGTGTAAAACCTTATCAAATTAAAGACTTTTTAGCCTTATGCGGAGACAGCTCGGACAATATCCCAGGGGTTAAAGGCATAGGAGCAAAAGGTGCTAAAACATTGCTTGATGAGTTTGGAAGTATCGAAGGCATTTATGAAAATTTGACTCTAGTACGCAATGAAAGAAGTCGTAAATTGCTTCTAGAAGGTAAAGAAAATGCTTTTCTTAGTAAAAAACTTGCTTCTTTGTATGAGGATTTAGAAGTAAGCAACTTGTTAGAAAAAGCTGATTTTCCACAAGATGAGCCTCTTTTAAAAGTTCTTGAAATTTTAGAGCATTATGAGCTAAATGTCTTGCTTAAAAAACTTCGCCAAAACCCCGATAATAAAGATAAAAATTTAGGCTTTAAAGCTACTCTTATCCAAGATGAAAATCAACTCTTTGAAATTTTAAATTCTCTCGATCAAGAAAGTATCATAGCCTTTGATACCGAAACTACAAGTATTAATGCTAAAGAAGCAAAAATTGTAGGATTTAGTTTTTGCATGAGCGAAAATGAAGCCTTTTATGTACCTCTTGCTCATAATTATTTAGGTGTGGGTAAGCAAGTATCATTACAAAGCGCTAAAAAAGCTATAGAGCTTATTTTTAAACATTTTATCATAGGGCATAATCTTAAATATGATTTTAAAATCATAGAAAATAATTTCAAACTCTCTTTGCCACAAAAATATGCTGATACTATGATTTTAGCATGGCTTAAAAACCCTTCCTTAAGAGTAAATATGGATGATTTAGCCCTAAGGCTTTTTAATTATGAAACTTTGCATTTTGAAAGTCTTGTAAAAAAAGGAGAAAATTTTGCAAGCGTAGAGCTTGAAAAAGCTTGCAAATATGCAGCTGAAGATGCTTATATTACTCTAAGATTTTATCTTTATTTTTTAAAAAATCTTGAACCTCATTTGCTTGATCTTGCGAAAAATTACGAATTTGATTTCATTAAAATTATTATGATGATGGAAGAAAATGGTATAAAACTTGATACACATGCTCTTGAAATTCTTATGAAAAAATTTGAATCTGAAATTAAAATTTTAAGCGAAGAAATCTACACTTTATGTGAGGATAGATTCAATCTTAATTCTCCAAAACAAGTAGGCGATATACTTTTTGAAAAACTCAAACTTCCAAGCGGAAAGAAAGGTAAAACAGGGTATTCTACTGATGAAAAAGTCTTAAATGAACTCCTAGATAAACATCCTGTTGTTTCTAAAATTTTAGATTATAGAGAACTGGCTAAGCTTTATTCGACTTATTGCGAGCCTTTGTTAAAACTTGCTTTAAAAGATGAGAATTCAAGAATTTATTCGAGCTTTTTACAAACAGGCACTGCTACAGGCCGTCTTTCATCTAAGGATCCAAATTTACAAAATATCCCTGCGCATGGACAATATGCAAAAGATTATAAATCCTGCTTTGTAGCCAAAGAAGGATTTAGCTTTATCAGTCTTGATTATTCTCAAATTGAACTTCGAATGCTAGCACACTTTAGTGAAGATGAAAAACTTTTAAATGCTTTTAAAAACGATGAGGATATACATGCAAGAACTGCTATAATGATATTTGGCGAGAGTAATTACGAAACAAGAAGCATAGCAAAAAGTATTAATTTTGGCTTGATTTATGGTATGGGTTATAAAACCTTAAGTAAAAATCTAAAAATTGAAGCCAATTTAGCTAAAACCTATATAGAAAAATATTTTGAAAATTTTACTAGCATTAAAAGTTATTTTGAAAAAGTAAAAAATGAAGCCAAGGCCAATGGTTTTATTAGTACTTTAAGTGGGCGCAAACGCTATTTTGACTTTGAAAATGCTAAACCCATGCAAGTGGCTATGTACGAAAGAGAAAGTATAAATTCGATTTTACAAGGATCAGCCGCAGATATTATAAAATTTGCCATGTTAGAAATCGCTAAAACTTTAGATCAAGATAAAAGACTTATTTTGCAAATTCACGATGAACTTATCTTTGAAGTAAAAGATGAATTATGCGAAAATTTTGTGAAAAAAGCTAGTGATATTATGGAAAATATAGTAAAATTAAAGGTAAAATTAAAAACAAGCTCAAGTATCGCCAAAAAATGGGGCGATTTAAAATAATCAAGGAGTGATTTAATGGATCTTTCAACCATATTGGGAATGGTTCTTGCAGTAACTAGTATCTCAGTAGGAGATATACTAGAGGGAGGAAATCCTCTGCATGTTATCCACCTTTCTTCTTTTCTAATCGTTATGCCAACAGCAGCTTTTTGTGCCATGACTTCAACTCATAAAAAAATTGTAAAAGCAGCCTATAAAGAACTCAAAATCGTTTTTAAAGGTTCAGGTGTAAATCTACCCGAAAGAATAGCTCAGCTTATCGAATTTGCAATCATTGCACGCCGAGATGGCCTTTTAGCTCTAGAATCAAGAACAAATGAAATCGAAAACGATTTTTTAAGAAATGCTATGATGATGCTAGTAGATGGAAAAAGCTTCGAAGAAATTCATGAAAGTATGGAAATTCAAACTGAACAACTTGAAGAGCACTATAAAGAATGTGCGGAATATTGGATAATTTTTGGTGAAACTTGTCCTACTATGGGACTAGTAGGGGCGGTTTTTGGTTTGATTTTGGCACTTAAACTTCTAGATAATCCTCAAGCAATGGCAGCAGGTATTTCAGGTGCCTTTACAGCTACGGTTACAGGTATTTTTGGCGCCTATGCACTTTTTGCCCCTTGGGGAAGAAAAATGAAAGCAAATGGTATGGATCTTGTAAAAGAGCAAATTGTTATAACAGAAGCGATTAAAGGCATAGCAGAAGGGGCTAATCCTAGAGACTTAGAAGCAAAACTTTTTAACTTTTTAAGTCACGATGATCCAAAAATTTCACAATTTGATAAAGGTTAATCATGGCTAAAAAACATAAATGTCCTGAATGTCCTGCTGGTGAAAAATGGGCTGTGCCTTATGCAGACTTTCTTAGTTTGCTTTTGGCACTTTTTATTGCTCTTTGGGCGATATCTAAAACTAATCCCGCTAAAGTAGAAGCACTAAAAACCGAATTTGTAAAAATCTTTGATTATACTGCGACTCAAACCGTACAACAAGAAACGCAAGATACTTACAAATATAAGGGCTCTCAAGAAGAAAAAGAAGATGAGTTAAGCAAACTTAAACAAATGACTGCAAATCAACAAGAAGTTATTAAAAAACTTCAAGCCGCTCTTGATCAATCTGAAAATCAAGAAATACTTAACTTACCTTCTAAAGTTGAATTTGAAAGAGGGAGTGCACAAATAGTATCTGTAGATATTCAAGATTATCTCAAACGCATTGCCCAGCTTATTTCATACCTACCTCCTCAAATAGAAATTGAAATCAGAGGTTACACTGACAATAGCGACTCGGCTTTAAGAAGCTATGATCTAGGTTATGCAAGAGCGGAAAATGTTTTAAAATACCTTATAGAAGGTGGAGTGAGCACCAAAAATATCAACCTTAAAAGCTATGGACTAAACAATCCTATCAATGGAAATCCACAAGCTTTAGAAAACAATAGAGTGCAAATTTATTTTAAAGTAGATATTAAAGATAACGATGCAAAACGATCAGTACTTGATCTTATTGAAAAAAGCAAATAATGAAAATTGTTTGCTTAACTATTTTTCTTAACTTGTCCTGCTAAACGACTTTTATTGTTGGTATTATAAACAAATCCGAGCACCTCTGCTACAGCTTTAAACATTTCCCTAGGGATAAGATCATTAATATCACAAGCCTTATAAAGCTCTCTTGCTAAAGGTGGATTTTCATAAACAACAACATTATTATCATAAGCAACCTGTTTTATACGAAGAGCCAAAAAATCTACCCCTTTAGCTACAACTCTAGGAGCTTGCTCTTTTGTTGTATCATAACGAATGGCTACGGCATAATGCGTCGGATTTGTAATAACCACATCCGCTCCTGCAACATCTTGAACCATACGGCGGCGCGCTGCTTCCATTTGCAAACGACGAATTCTTCCTTTTACTTGAGGATCCCCCTCCATTTGCTTATATTCATCTTTAATTTCTTGTTTGCTCATACGCAAACCTTTAAAATACTGAAAACGCACCAAAAAAATATCCAAAACAGCAATCACTAAAAACGCTATAATCACAATGGCCGCTAAAATAATAGCCCTATCCCTAAGCCAAATGAGCTGCCCGATGATATTATAACGCTCAACCAATGGCAATTCTTGCATAAATTTTAAAAGTACAATAAAAGCTATAGTAAATACCACTCCTACTTTAAGTACAATTTTAACACTCTCAACAAGCTTTTTTAAAGAAAATAAATTTTTCAAACCTTTCAGTGGATTGATCTTCCCTAAATTAGGCATTATAGGTTTAGTCGTAAAAATAAAACCAAACTGCATAACATTGCCTAAAATACCTGCAATCATAATACTTAAAACTATAGGTGCTAGTAAAATCAAAACTTCAAAAATACTTTTAATCATGATAGCTTGGATAATACGCAAATCAAATTCAACACCTATAAAACTTTGGTAATATCTATATAAATTAGTAATTCTTTCACCAATAAAACCCATCATAAAAAGTGTAATCACAAAACCAACTATCAAAGTAACAATAGCTGCTGCGTCTTGGGATTTAGGGACATTACCTTCTTTTCTTGCGTCTTCTATTTTCTTGGACGTGGGTTCTTCGGTTTTTTCTTGATCTTCACCTGCCATAATTAGCCTAAATTTAAGTCTGTAAAATTAGATAAAATTATATAAAAAAATAATGAATTTTAATTAAAATCAAAAGAAGAAATTTTAGTAAGAAGAAAAGCCCTTTTTATAAGGGCTTATTATTATAGTTTATCTTCGTTTTTGTCAAGATACTCAGCAACACCTTTAGGATCAGCTTTCATACCAGCATCACCTTTATTCCAACCTGCAGGGCAAACTTCGCCGTGTTCGTTAGTGAAAAGCATAGTATCTACCATTCTAATCATTTCATCAATATTTCTTCCAAGTGGTAAATCATTAACTACAGCGTGGCGAACTGTTCCATCTGCATCAAGCAAGAAAGAACCACGAAGAGCAACTGCTTCTGCATAAAGTACATCAAAATTTCTAGCAATTTGTTTAGTTAAATCTGCAACAAGTGGGAATTTAACTTGACCAATACCACCTTGATTTACTGGAGTATTTTTCCAAGCAAAATGTGAAAATTCATTATCGCCTGAAATTCCAATTACTTCAATACCACGATTTTTAAATTCTTGATATCTTTTATCAAAAGCAATTATTTCTGAAGGACAAACAAAAGTAAAATCTTTTGGGTAGAAAAATACTACTGCACCTTTTGGACCTATGTTTTTATAAAGATTAAAATCTTCAACTATTTCATTATTTCCTAATACTGCTGGAGCAGTAAAATCTAAAGCTTTTTTTGTAACTATCATGTTTTCTCCTAATTAATAAATTTTATTGATGGCGAAATTATATCGTTTAAATCCTTTAAAGATTTTTAAATGATAATAAATTTTTAAAAATATTTTTTACAAAATTTAATCAAATTAATAAAATAATAATCAAAATCTAAAAATTATCAAATATATCTATTTTTTGATTATCAAGATTAGAGTTTTTTAAGAATACTTTGATAAAATGCTTAGTTGAAAAAGTAAATTTCATAGTTAATCAAAAAGGAGATAAAATGGCTGTAAAAATTACAGATAGTTGTATTGCTTGTGGTTCTTGTATCGATGAATGTCCAGTTAGTGCTATCGTTGATGATGCTAATAACCCAGAGGGTGAGGATAGATACTATGTTTATGCAAACAAATGCGTTGAATGCGTAGGACACAATGATCAACCAGCCTGTGCAAGTGCATGTCCAACTGATGGCTGTATAGTATGGAGTGAAATTGCTTCAGGTCAACCAAGTCGCGACAATATCGGTAGCGATATGAGAGATGGAACTATTCCAGTTTTTGCATAATTCTACAAAAGGCTAGTTAAAAAGCTAGCCTCTTTTTAACTTTTTTTAAACAAATTCAAGTATAATTTTAAGCTTTATAAAAACCAAGGAGTATAATCAACATGGAAAAAACCCTATCGATTATCAAACCTGATGCCGTAAAAAAAGGTGTTATAGGTAAAATTTTAGATCGTTTTGAAAGTAATGGACTAAGAATTGCTGCTATGAAAAAAGTTCAACTTAGCAAAGAGCAAGCTGAAGCTTTTTATGCTGTTCATAAAGAAAGACCTTTTTTTAAAGATTTAGTTGAATTTATGATCAGTGGTCCTGTTGTGGTTTCTGTTTTAGAAGGTGAAGGTGCCGTTCTTAAAAATAGAGATTTAATGGGAGCAACAAACCCAAAAGAAGCGCAACCTGGAACAATCAGAGCTGATTTTGCTGAAAGTATTGATGCAAATGCTGTTCATGGAAGCGATAGTTTAGAAAATGCAAAAATTGAGATTGAATTTTTCTTTAAATCTAACGAAATTTGCTAATGAAAATAGCCTTTTCTAGGATTAACAATACCAACTATCCTTTTAAACTCAACCTTGAAAATGTTGTTTTTGAAGGAAATTTAGTAAAAGTAAATCCTAAACTTGTTAAAATAAATACCACAATGAAAGGTTTTGTTTATAGACCTTGTGATAGCTGTGGTGAAGAACTTGAACTTGAAATAAAAGAAGACTTAGATCTTTTTGCAAGTGATGGTATTTTTAAAGATAATACAAATGAATTAAGCAATACTATTGAATTTTTTGATGGTCATATTGATTTAATAGAAGTTGCAGTGAGCGAACTTGAAGCTTATTTAAGTGATTATTTTTATTGCAATAATTGCAAAAATAAAAGCTAACAAATTTTAAAAAAGGAGATAAAATGGCAGTACCTAAGAGAAGAGTGAGTAAAACTCGCGCGGCAAAACGTAGAACTCACTATAAAGTAAGTCTTCCTATGCCTATAAAAGACAAAGATGGAAGCTATAAAATGCCTCATCGTGCAAATCCAAATACTAAGGAATACTAAAATCAATGATTAGCATTGCTATAGATGCAATGGGTGGAGATTTCGGAGAAAAACCCATTATAGAAGGTGTTATTGAGGCCTTAAAAGAAAAGCCTTTTAACGCTATCTTAGTGGGAGATCCCCATATTTTAGAGCCTCTAATACCTAAAAATTTAAAACAATACATTCAATATGAAAACGCCAATGAAGTTTTCTCTATGAATGAAAATGCAACAGATGCCTTAAAAAGAAAAGAAACTACAATTTATAAAACCATCGAACTTGTTAGAAATGGAAAAGCAAAAGCTGCTGTTTCAGCAGGACATAGTGGTGCAAGTATGTCTTTAGCAACCTTAAGATTAGGCAGACTTAAAGGAATATTACGACCCGCGATTGCAACCTTAATGCCAAATACTGTAAGCAAAACTTTGTTTTTAGATGTAGGTGCAAATACGGATTGTAAAGCCGAAAATTTGTTTCAATTTGCCATAATGGGAGATGCTTACGCAAAAGAAATTATGAAAATTTCAAAACCTCGCCTAGCCTTATTATCCAATGGCGAAGAAGAATGCAAAGGCAATGAACTTACAAAAGAAGCCCATCAACTTATAAAACAAATTCCTAGTTTTATTGGAAATGCTGAAGGTAGAGATATCTTTAATGGTGAAGTTGATATCTTAGTTTGTGATGGATTTGATGGAAATGTAATCCTAAAAGCCTGCGAAGGTGTAGCTACAGCAATTATCCAAATTTTAAAAAATGAAATCAAGCAATCTTTGGTATCAAAAATAGGTGCTTTACTAATGAAACCTTCATTTAAAAGACTTAAAAAACACATTGATTGGCAAGAATATGGTGGTGCTCCTCTGCTTGGTATTAACGGCTGTGTTATTATAAGCCATGGGAAAAGCGATGCTAGAGCAATCAAAAATGCTATTTTTCAGGCTATTAACTTTAGCGAATCAAACATCAATCAAATAATAGAAAAGGAGCTTGAGAAATACAATGCCTAAAGCAAGTTTAAAAAGCATAGCTTCTTACGTACCTGAGCAAATTTTAAGCAATTATGATCTTGAAAAGATTATCGATACAACAGATGAGTGGATCACAAGACGTACAGGTATAAAAGAAAGACGTATTGCAAGCAAAGATGAAAACACAAGTGATTTAGGTACCAAAGCAGCTATAAAAGCTATAGAAAGAGCAAATTTAAAACCTCAAGATATTGATGCGATATTGGTAGCTACTTTAAGCCCTGATTATTTTACCATGCCCTCAACCGCTTGTAAAATTGCGGCAAATTTAGGACTCAATGGAATCACTGCTTTTGATATTTCAGCAGCCTGCTCAGGCTTTATCTATCTTTTAGAACAAGCTAAAGCTCTTGTAGAAAGCGGATTGAAAAAAAATGTTTTAATTATAGGAGCTGAAAAAGCTAGCTCTATCATGGATTATACTGATAGAAGTATTTGTATACTTTTTGGCGATGGTGCAGGAGCTGGAGTTGTAAGTCTTGATGAAAATAATCCTATAATCGATGTACATACAGCAAGTAATGGAAATTATGGTGATTTACTGATGACAGAACGCTCTCAAGAATCAAAAGATGCTTCAAGCTTAGCGATGAAAATGAAAGGTAATGAAGTTTTTAAAATAGCAGTGCAAACTTTAAGCAACGATGTCGTTGAAATTTTATCTAAAAATCAAATTTTACCCGAACAAATTGATCTTTTCATCCCACATCAAGCAAATTTGCGTATCATCAAAGCTGTGCAAGAGAGACTAAATTTAAGCGATGAAAAATGTATTGTAACTGTACACAAGTATGGTAATACCTCGGCTGCTTCTATCCCTATGGCAATGAATGATGCCTATGAAGAAGGTCGTCTTAAAAAAGGAAATTTGATCTTGCTTGACGCTTTTGGTGGTGGTTTTACTTGGGGTTCTGCCTTGCTTAAATTTGGTGGTGAGAATTTCTCCTAAAGTCCTAAATTTACACTTCTAATATGGTGTAAATTTATACTATCTATTTAAATACTGAAAAACTTTATATATGTTAATTTTCTGCCTGCTTTGAATGAAGTTCATACAAAGTGTGGCAGAAAGTTTATTATCAGTTGTATTTTTTAGCAAATTCTTTCATAAATTCACACAAAGTTTTAACCTGATCTAAGCTAACAGCATTATAAATACTTGCGCGAATTCCTCCTAGAATTCTATGGCCTTTAAGTCCTAACATACCGGCTTCTTCAGCTTCTTTTACAAATATCGGTTCAAGTTCTGAATTTTTAGTGATATTAAAGCTTACATTCATCAAAGATCTATCTTTTTTATCAGCATGCCCCTTATAAAATCCTTCACTTGAATCAATACACTCATAAAGCATTGCGGCTTTTTGAGAATTTTTAGCATCGATAGCATCCAATCCACCTTGATCTAAAAGCCATTTCATTTCAAGATTAAACATATAAATTGCAAAAGTCGGAGGAGTGTTAAATAAAGATTGATTTTGTGAATGTATGGAGTATTTTAACATACTTGGCAAGTTTTTATTTTGAGATCTTTCTAGCATATCTTTGCGTATAAAAAGACAGCTTATACCTGAAATTCCTGCATTCTTTTGCACTCCACCATAAAAAAGTGCAATATTTGAAAAATCAACTTTTCTTGAGAAAAAATCACTCGAAGCATCAACAATTAAAGGAGCTTTGGTTTTAGGATAATTTTTAAATTGTGTGCCATAAATAGTATTGTTTGAACAAATATATGCATAATCAGCACTATCGCTAAACTCAACTTGAGGTATGTGATCAAACTTACTTTCTTCGCTACTAGCAACAACCTTGACATTTACTCCTAAAATTTGAGCTTCTTTTATAGCTTTTTGAGTCCAAACTCCTGTATTTGCATACTCACAAACCCCGCCTAAAGATAAATTCATAGGTATCATAGCAAATTGCAAACTTGCACCACCTTGTAAAAATAAAACCTCATAATCATCATTTAAACCATAAAGTTCTTTTGCTTTTTGCATTGCTCCAAAGTGCACTTCTTCAAATACCTTTGAACGGTGAGAAATTTCCATGATGGAATAGCCCTTACCCTGATAATCACAAAGCTCATTTTTAGCATATTCTAAAAGCTCTAAAGGCAAAGTAGATGGACCTGCGCTAAAATTAATTTTTCTCATTATTTTTCCTTATAGAATTTTTGCTTCTTTTTGTAAAGTTTGAGAACTCAAAGTGATGATATCTTCACTTTTTAGCTCTTCTAAATTTGCTATTTTACCATTTTTTTTAATAGAAATTAGATTTTTACTTTTTTTAAAAAAATTTTCATGCTGAAAAAAAGCATTTTGAAGCTTTTGTAGTTCTAATTCAGCTTTTTGAATTTTGCTTTCCATTATGATTTTTGCTTGTTTAAGCAAAAACGCAAGCTGTTTTTCTTTTGTTTCTATCATAGTTTCTAAAGATTTTGCTTTAAAAAATTTATGTAGATTGCTGAGTAAATTTTCACAATATTCTAATTTACTTTCCCAAAGTTTTGTCAATTTTTCTTCCAAAAGATCAAGTCCTTGTTCCAAATCAAGTCTAGAATAAAGCAAGGTATCGATAGCAGCCGATGGAGTGGGCGCTCTAAAATCAGCTACAAAATCACTGATCACATAATCAATCTCATGACCAATTGCTGAAATGATAGGTGTTTTAGCTTTAAAAATTTCCCTTGCCAAACCCTCGTCATTAAAACAAAAAAGATCCTCTCTGCTACCACCTCCTCTAGCGATAATGATAACATCTAATCCCACCTCATCAGCTTTTTTTAAAGCTTGAATCAAAGAATAAGCCGCACTACTTCCTTGTGTAAGCGCATTAAAAACATAAATTTTGGCTAGAAAATATTCTTTTTGATTGATAAGTTTTAACATATCTTGCAAGGCCGCTGAAGTCTTTGAAGTGATGATTCCTATTTTTTTAGGAAATTGAGGCAAAGTTTTTTTATGTTCACTGTTAAACAAACCTTCTTTTTGCAAACGCTCTTTTAATGCTAGAAATTGAGCCTCTAAATCTCCCATTCCTGCTTTTTTCATACTGTTTGCAATAAATTGATAACGCCCACTTTCAGCATACAAACTCACACTTCCAACAAGCTCTAAGAAATCACCTATCTTAGGTTGAAAATCAACTTTTAAATTTGCGCCCTTAAACATAGCACAAGCTATACTTGATTTTTCATCTTTTAGATCAAAATACCAATGTCCTGATCCATGCATAGTGATTTTTGAAAGCTCTCCACTTAAAACAATATCATTAAAATGTGTTTCCAATAAAGCCTTGGCTTTTAAATTTAATTCGCTTACTTTCATGATTTTCCATATATAAAGTATTACAAAAAGTATCAATTTAACTATATTTTGTATAATAAAGTTACATTTTTTTAAGAATTTTAATCTTTATCTTATAAAAATAGTAAATTTTATAAAAAAGATTATATATAATACTTATATATTTCAAACTTAAAAATTAAAGGATTTTATCATGAAATTAAAAATTTTTTGTTCTGTTTTGATTTTTGGTTTTTCGTTAACTTTTGCTAAAGAACCTAACCGTCCCGAGTGTATTGCCCCAGCTCAACCTGGAGGCGGTTTTGATCTAACATGTAAGCTAATTCAAGTAGGTATGCTTAAAGCTAACATTATTTCAACGCCTATGAGAGTTACCTATATGCCCGGAGGAGTAGGTGTTGTAGCTTATAACACTATGGTTAATAATAGATCTAAAGATGGTAATGTTGTTGTAGCTTTTTCAAGTGGGACATTACTGAATATAGCCACAGGAAAACATGGAAAATATAATGAAAATAATGTCAAATGGCTTGCTTCAGCGGGTGTAGATTACGGAATGATAGCCGTCAAATCAGACTCTCCTTATAAAAATTTAGAAGATCTAATAAATGCCTTGCATAAAGACCCAAATTCTATTAGTATAGGTGCGGGAGGTTCAATAGGAGGACAAGACTGGATGCAAACAGCATTACTTGCAAAAACTATTAATGTCGATGTAAAAAAGATACGCTATGTGGCTTTTGAAGGAGGAGGAGATGCTTTAACTTCTCTTTTAGGAAATCATATTGATGTGATTAGCGCAGGCATAGCTGAACTTGTACCTCAAATCGAAACAGGAACTATTAGAGTATTGGCTATCTTTTCCCCAAAGAGACTTCCGGGCACTTTAGCAAATATTCCAACTGCTAAAGAATTGGGTTATGAGGTAGAATGGCCAGTAATTAGAGCTTACTATATGGGAGCAAAAGTTTCAGACGAAGCTTATAATTGGTGGCTTGATGCATTTGATAAATTTCAACAAACCCAAGAATATAAAGATCAATTAAAACAAAGATCTCTATTTGAATTCAATAAAAAAGGTAAAGAGTTAGAAGATTTTGTCAAAAAACAAACTGATCAATACAGAATTTTAGCCAAAGAATTCGATCTTATAAAGTAAAATCATGTCAAGTATAAGAATTGTCGCTGGAATTTTATTGGTTATAAGTTTAATTGGAATTTACATAGGGTGGAATATACATTCAGATTTTAATTATGAGCCCTTAGGACCGCGTCCTTTTCCAGTAGGTACTTTAATTTTAATCGCCCTTTGTTCTATATTTCTTGTTTTTTTCTCTGAAGATACTAAGGTTAAATGGGGTGATTTTATTCTTTGGAAAAAGCTCATCGTTTTAACTTTAGCTTTTTTAATTTATGCGCTTTTTTTTGAGTTTTTAGGCTTTATAATTTGCACAATCTTTTTAATTTTTACAATAACTTTACTTTTTGGGGCAACTTTAATTAAAGCTATTGTTTTTTCTATCTCAAGTAGTATTATTTTATACTATCTCTTTAATACTTTATTGCAAATTACTTTGCCGTTTGGTTTTATATTTGATAATTTTTAATTAAAGGAAATTTATGGATACTTGGATGTATTTAATGCAAGGATTTAGCATAGCCTTAGATCCTTATAATATTCTTATAGCCTTAATCGGTTGTTTTATAGGTACTATTGTAGGTATGCTTCCAGGACTTGGACCCATTAATGGAGTAGCCATTTTACTTCCTCTAGCTTTTGCAATGAATTTACCTGCAGAATCCGCAATTATTTTACTTGCAACGGTTTATATGGGTTGTGAATATGGAGGTAGAATTTCTTCCATACTACTTGGAATACCCGGAGATGCAGCAGCTATTATGACAACCTTAGATGGACATCCTTTGGCTAAAAAAGGTCAAGCAGGAAAAGCTCTTAGCATCTCAGCTCTTAGTTCTTTTATTGGTTCATTTATAGCAATTTGCGGTATTATACTTTTTGCCCCACTTATTGCACAATGGTCGTTAAAATTTGGTCCTGCTGAATATTTTGCTCTTATTGTCTTTGGTTTAGCAACTTTAGGAAGTATGTTAGCCCAAAAACCTATAAGATCTTTTCTATCAGCTTTGATAGGACTTTTTTTAACTACTATAGGTATAGATGGAAATACAGGTGTTTATCGCTTTACTTTTGATAGTCCACATTTATATGATGGAATTTCTTTTGTTATTTTAGTAATGGGACTTTTTTCTGTTAGTGAAATTTTTCTAATGTTAGAGCATACTCAAACAAGTCAAAACATCATTAATAAAACAGGTAAGATTTTGGTAAATATCAAAGAATTCTTCTTTTGCTTTTGGACCATTATAAGATCCTCTATTATAGGATTTTTTGTAGGAGTTTTACCGGGTGCTGGAGCAACTATAGCTAGTGCCATTACTTATATGAGTGAGAAAAAAATAGCCGGTGAAAAGGGTAAATTCGGCCAAGGAGATTTAAAAGGTGTGGCAGCCCCTGAAGCAGCTAATAATGCTTCAGCCTGTGGTTCTTTTATCCCAATGTTAACACTTGGTCTTCCAGGTTCAGGAACAACTGCGGTTATGATGGGCGCATTAACACTTTATAATATTACTCCAGGTCCTACAATGTTTACTGATCAAGTAAATATAGTGTGGGGACTTATAGCTTCCTTATTATTTGCAAATGTAATTTTACTTTTAATGAATTTGCCCTTGGTAGGAATTTTCGTAAAAATTTTAAGCATACCTATGTGGAGCTTGGCTCCAATTATAGCAATTGTTTCAATTATAGGTGTTTATTCTATCAATAGTACTGATTTTGATATCATTTTAATCTTAATTATTGGTATTTTAGGCTATTTTTTAAGAAAACTTGAATTTCCAATGGCTCCACTTATACTCGGTTTTGTATTAGGAGAACAATTAGAAACCAATCTAAGAAGAGCTTTATCTATCAGTAATGGAGATTTTTCAATACTTTGGAGTGGGATCATAGCTCAAAGTTTACTGATAGGAGCTGTGCTAATTATACTAATACCCCTTTTAATAAAAAAGATTAGAAAGTCTAAATTTTAGACTTTCTTAGCTATAAACATAGAACTTACGCCGAAACTAAAACTTTTAAATTCAAGCATTTCAAAACCTACCTGTTTAAGTTCGGCAATAAATTCCTCTTTACTTAAAAAACCTTCTATAGAATTAGGCAAGTATTCGTATGCACTTTTATTTTTGCTTATCATTCCTCCCAAGCTTGGTAAAATATTTTTAAGATAAAAATCCCTACAAGAGGCTACAAAACCTCCTTTTTCTCTTTTAGTAAATTCTAAAACTACAAAAATTCCATCTTGTTTAAGCACTCTTGAAAATTCTCTCAAGGCTTTTTCTCTCTCCACCACATTGCGTATCCCATAGCTTATACTTACGATATCAACACTTTCACTTTGCAAAGGCAATTCTTGCGCTCCAGCTTCTATAAATTCGATATTTGGGAATTTTTGTTTTGCTATATTTAACATACCCTCGCTTGGATCAATACCTTTGATGTGGGCTATATTTTTATTTAATTTTTTCGCACTTTCTTGCCAAATTTCTATCATATCTCCTGTGCCACAAGCCACATCAACTATGTTTAAATTATCCTTTTGGTAAAGCTTTAAAACTCTTTTACAAGCAAATTTACGCCAACTTACATCAACACCAAAACTCAAAATTCTATTAGCCTTATCATAGGTCGGAGCTATTTCATTAAACATTTTTATGATTTTATCTTGCTTTTGCATTAATATCCTTTATAAATTTTCAATTTCTTACTTGCTTTATGGATTAATTTTCCAAGTTTTTCTTTTTTCTTGGTTAATTTTAAAAGCATCTTTTTTTCAAAATCGCAAATAAAATATTTATTATATAATTTACTCAAAATTTTTCAAATTATATAAATTATGAAAATATTCTAAAAAAACCGAGAGCTCTAAAAAATTCTCTTCAAAAATTTCAATTTCGAAATTTTTCAATAAATTTTTCTTAAACAATACAAGTCTTTTTCTTAGCTGCATGGCAATCATTTGTTTAAAAAAATATTTTTCTTGCTCGCCCTTATAAAACGAATCTTCTTTAATAAAAAAATCGAAATCACTCAATAAATTTTGCAATTCTTCGCTGCTTAAAAATAAAAGTAAATTTTCACCTAGTTCATTATTTGCTAAAATACAATGAGATTGTTTCACTAAGTCTTCAAATCTAAGAGCTAAATTTTTATTTAACTCTTCATCAAAAATTTCTTCTGTACTCATTAAAATAATATAAATTTTTCTCGCATAAGAAAAAAATTCGCAAAAATTCTCTCTTTGTCTATTTTCTAAGGTCAAATTCCAATATAATTTTAATTTTCTAAATAGATAAAATAAGAAAATTCTATATCCATCAAAAGCTAAAATAGAACTTGGAAAATCTAGGGTAAAGTTCTGATTTTTTTCTATAATTTTAAAGCATTTTTCCATATCTATTTCTAAATTGTTAAAACCATAAAGTATTATATTTTTAGAATCCAAAACTCCACAAAGCTCTCTTTGAATTTTAAATTCTTTAGGCGGTGCAAAAAGATTTGCCATCTCCAAAGTTGGAAAAAAAACTTTTAAAACATATAGATTAAGATCTTCATATACATCAATAAAGCTTTTAAAAGAACAAAGTTTAAATTCATAGCGTTTTTTCTTAATGCTTTTTTCTATGAGTTTTTTACGAGCTTTTTCATAATCCTTTTTAGAAATCTTTTCTTCTTGATTTTGCTCTAAAATCGGATTATTTAATCGGGTTATTTTGTAAAAATTTCCATTGAGATTTTGAAATTTTACATCATAAAAATGTGTTATCTTAGTATAGAATGTTTCGATTTCATAAATTTCAAAAACAATTCCATCTTTTTGTAAATTTTCTAAAAGAGTAGCATCAGGAAGTAAAAAAGTCTTCTGAATTTCATGAACCATTAAAATAACCCTTAAATTCTTTGGGTTATTTTAACTTTATTTTGCTTAATGGCACTTTTTACAAGTGCTAACATGAGCACAAACTGCTAAATGATCGATGATATTTCCCATTTTTTTCTCTAATTTTTCTTGATATTCATCAAGTTCAGCATTTTGAAAACTCATATCTTCGATATTACCACATTTACTGCAAATGATATGTATATGTCTTTCTTCATAGATATCATAACAAGTTTTTTGATTTGCCACATTGATTTCTACAACCAAGCCTTGTTCTTGCAAGGTATTAAGATTTTTATAAACCGTAGCAAGAGAAATAGAAGGATATTCTTTTTTAATTTCCTCATAAAGCTCTTCAATATTTGGATGTTCATGTCTTTTTAAAATTTTTAAAACACACAGTCTTTGAGGAGTTGCTTTCAGTTCGTGTTTTTTAAGTATTTGTAACAATTCCATTCTTTTATCCTAGTTCTTTTTAACTAAGAATAATAATAAATTTTTTATTAAAAGAAGTTTATATCAAATGATATTTTTTATTAGATAATAAGAAGCTATGAAAATTTAAGCATTCTTTATTGTTTTGATTCGAATTTAAAGAATGCTATTGACTCAATTTGTTTTCACTCTTTGTACTAGACTATCAATATCAAGTTTTAAAGCTTTTTCCACTTCATTAGTTTTACCGTGTTCGATGAAATTATCTTCATATTCAAAAGAAACAATTTTGATTTTCAAATCATTCTTCTGCACAAAACTCTCTAGCAAACTCGCTACACCGCCTATTCTCGCATTTTCACTAAAAACAAACCAAATTTGACTCTGTTTTGCTAGCTCTTTTAAAAGTAGTTCATCTAAGGGTTTAGCAAAAATCAAGTCAATCAAATTAGCGTTTTGCCCCTCATCTTGTAATTTTCTTAAAACTTTCCAAGCCTTGCCCACACCTTGCCCATAACCTAAAAAAGCAATATTGCTTTGGTTTTTTACAAGCCATTGCGCTTTTCCAAGTTCTATCTTAGAAGGATTAAATTCCTCATCTAAAATAAAAGATCCTCTAGGATAACGAAAAGCCAAACATCCCTCATGGATATAAGCATACTCCATAATATTTTTCATCATAAGCTCATCTCTTGGAGCTACAAGGGTTAAATTAGGCAAGGGAGCTAAAAAACTCACATCAAAAACTCCCTGATGTGTTTCTCCATCTTCTCCTACTATGCCTGCCCTATCCATAGCAAAAACTACATTTAAATTCATAATCGCACAATCATGGATAACTTGATCGTAAGCGCGTTGTAAAAAAGTGCTGTATATAGCAATAAAAGGTTTAAATCCTTCTTTTGCCATAGCCGCCATAGAAGTAACAGCATGCTGCTCAGCAATACCCACATCCCAAAAACGATCAGGATATTGCTCTATAAGCTTTTCAAGTCCTGTTCCACTTGGCATAGCAGCAGTAATGCCAACTATATTTTTATATTTTGTAGCCAAATCAAACAATACCTTAGAAAAAATTTCTGTTGCAGAATTTTTAGCATCAGGTTTTTTAATGCTTTCTCCACTATCCACATCAAAAGCGCTAACCCCGTGCCATTTAGCATTTTTTCCTTCAGCTAAACTATAACCCTTTCCTTTTAGGGTTTGTGCATGGATAATACAAGGTTTTTGCATAGCTTTTGCCTGTTTTAATGCAGAAATAACCTCGCTTAAATTATGCCCATCAATAGGGCCTATATACTCAAGACCCAATTCTTCAAATAAAAGTCCTGGAGTTATTAATTTAAAACTTTCTTCAAAACGCTTAGCCATATAAGTAGCAGAATCAGGTAAGGCATCTAACATTTTAGCCACGCGTTTTTTGAAATTTTGATAAAACTGCGTTGCCATAGCTTGAGAAAGGTATTTTGAAATCGCACCTATGGGTTTTGAAATGCTCATTTCATTATCATTTAAGATGACTACACAAGGAAATTTAGAATCTCCTAATTCATTCAAGGCCTCATAAGCCATACCCGCACTTAAAGCTCCATCGCCTATTAAAGCTACAGGAGTGCGTTTTTCACCTTTTAATGCTATAGCCTTACAGGCTCCTACGGCTAAAGATATAGAAGTACTTGAGTGTCCTGCTACAAAATAATCCCCATCGTTAGGCTTGGTATATCCACTGAGTCCACCAAATTGACGCAAAGACTCAAAAACATTTTCTTTTCCACTTAAAAGCTTGTGTGTATAGGATTGATGTGATACATCGAATATAAGAGGATCTACCCTATTATCAAATACTGTATGCATAGCTATAGTAAGCTCAACTGCTCCCAAATTGGAGCTTAAGTGTCCTCCATTTTTACTTACCACATCAATAATTTTTTCTCTAATACGAGCCGCCAAATCTTCAAGCTGGGTTAAATTTAGCTTTTCTAATTGTTCTTTAGTATAAGCAAATTGATAATCTTTTTTAATTATTTCATTCATTATTAACCATTTTTTTAATTTTAATAAGACGTGCATTTAAATTGGATTCTATATTGCCACTATCACTTAAAATAATAACACTACCCTTGCTAATAGCGTCATCAAGAGTGATTTTAATATGAGAATTTTCGCTAAAATGCTCTTTTAAATAATTATAATCTACAGAATTTACTTTTATCTCGATAGAACCTGCACCCTTAAGCTCATTAATAAGATCTTTAGCCAAAGCATAAGCTATTTTACTTGAATTATTTTCAAGCTCTTTTAAAATGACTTCTTTAGCGATATCTATAGCTGTATCAGCAAGCTCTTTTTCGTTTTTTTCAATAAAAACATTAAGATTTACACAAGCTTCTTCTAGTTTGGAAACACTTTTTAAGTATTTATCACGCAAGTCATTCAATTCTTTTTCAAATTCGGCTTTAGCTTGCTCATAACCCTCTTTGGAAAATTTTTCCTTAGCACTTTCAAGCTCTGAATTTAAGCGGTTGTTAAACTCACTTTCTTGACTTTCAATTTGCATTTGAAGTTTGATGATATTACTTGACATTTCATCTGTTTTTTTTAGCAAATCTTCAACGAAACTAGGCTGAAATGCAGGAGTTTGAACCTCTTGCACTACTTGAGAAGGTGCAGGAGTTTGACTTTCATTTATAGGATTTTCATCTTTTGAAGGCAAAGCCGCACTATTATCTTCATTTGAAATTTGTGGATGTTGCTTCTCTTCTGTATGATTATCAAATTCTGAAATTACCTTAAAACGATATCCTTCAACAACATGCTGATCAGAAGTTCCTCCTGAAATAACATTACTACGATTAACCATCACTCACCTACTCTATCATTTCATCAGCATCGCCTGTTTGCACAAGTCCTTGTTCTGCAAGTTTTTGCACCACTTCAACTACTTTTCTTTGAGCATCTTCAACATCTTTAACACGCACTGCACCCAAAAATCCCATTTCTTCAAGGAAGGCTTCGCTTGCACGCGTAGACATATTGGCCAAGAATTTTTGCTTTAATTCTTCGCTTGCACCCTTTAAGCCTATCATCAAATCGCGCTTATCCGCAACTTTTAAAATTTCTCTTATAGCTTGAGTGCTAAGTTTTTGTATATCATCAAAAGTAAACATCAATTCTTTAATCGTTTCAGCCAAACGCTCATCACTTTGTTCGATATAAGTGATGGTAGATTTACTTGCTTTTTGTCCTAAGCGATTAAGTACTTCTGCAACTGCTCTTGGGCCTCCCACTTCAACTTTATAAGAAGTAAGACTTTCGAGTTTGCTTTCAAGCACTGCAGATACTCTTTTAATGATACTTGGAGAAATATCCCCAAGATTTGCCATTCTTATAACAACTTCAGCTCTTAACTCATCGCTAAAATACTCCAAGGTTTCAGCTGCATGGATTGAATCCATATGAGCTAAAATAAGTGCGATAGTTTGTGGGTGTTCTTTGGTAATAAAGTCTGCAAGTTGTTGAGGCTTAATCTGAGCCAAATAAGCAAAGTTTTGGTTATTTTCCATACTTTTGGTAAGTTTTTCAAGAATTTTATTGGCAATTTCTGGACCAAAAGTACGGAAAAGTATTTCTTTGGCATATTCCAAACCACCGCTTTTAATGTATTGATTGGATTGAAGCAGAGTATAAAATTCTTCCAAAACCGCAGTAGCTACGGCGCGGTCAACATTTTTTGCCATAGCAATATAGCGTGAAATTTCAGTAATAACATCAATTTCCATATGTGAGAAAACTGAAGTCGTTGCATCTTCGCCAAGTTGTATGAGAAATATCGCTACCTTTTCAGGCATCGATAAATCATCATAAACCATTTTTTGTTCTTCGCTAAGTTTTATCATCACATATCCTTTTCACCAAATTCGGTATCATTTTGGATTAAGTTTTGTAAAAGTGCTGCAATTTCTTCACTCTTATCGCTTACTAAGCCTCTTAATTTTTCAAGTAAAACTTCATATTGGATAGAATCTTCATTGAAATTCTCCCCAAAGCCAAGTTGCTCTTCAACCTTTTTCCTAGCGGCATTGAATTTCTCTAACGCATCCTCAGCATCATCTAAAACAGCACTTGGACCCTGCTGCACTTCTTCTTGTGCTGCAACATCTTCAAGCATTTTTTGTGCAAATGGAGCAATAATTTTTTTGTAAAAAATAAAAAGTAAAATAGCCGCAATAAAATATTTAACCGGTGGAATAAATGGTTCGATAAAACGATTATAGAAAGTTTTAACTTTACTTTCCACTCTAATAGACTCACGATGGAAAGGTAAATTTTGCACTACTACACTATCCCCTCTGTTAGCACTAAAATTAATAGTATTTTTAACTATACTTTCCACACTTGCGAGCTCTTCTTTGCTTAAAGGGACATATTCACTTTTCACATCTCCATTTTCATCTACAACATCTTGATACTTTCCATCTATTGTTACCGCTGCTGAAGTGCGCACAACGGTTGCAAATTGTTTTTTTGTATTTGTTATAGTTTTTGAAAGCTCATTGTTTGTAGTGACTTGGTTTTTCTTATAGGTATCGATTTGTCCTTTATTATCAAGTCCTTCTACTGGACCTATATTTGAAACCGCACCTGGCACACCTTGAATTTCAGGCTCTTTTCTACCTGTTCTTTCTTCATTAAGAGTTTGCTCACTTCGAACTATAGGGTTTGGATCATAAATTTCACTTTGGGATTCTTGCTTAGAAAAGTCAAAATCTATATTGACACTTACTCTTACCTTATCCGTGCCTCCTGCATAAGGAGCTAAAGTTTCTATGATTTTATCTTCTAAAGCTCTTTCTTGATCACTTTTGTATTTAATTTGAGCACGAACCAAATCATCTTCATAAGCCTCTTGCTCATCTAAAGGCACACCACTTTGATCACTAATTCTTACATTTTCTTTGGTTAATTTTGGAATAGCAGCTGAAACTATGTTTTTGATTCCATCGATTTGCTTTCTAGTAAGCTTTAAGCCCTCGCGTACATTTACAACAACTGAAGCTGTGGGAGGAATTTGTCTTTCAGTAAAAACGCTGTCTTTTGGAAAAGCTATATGCACTACTGCACTGCGTATAGGTTCTAAAGTTTCGATTGTTCTTGCAAGCTCTCCTTCTATAGCTCTTTGATATTTTACTCTTTGTTCTTCATTTGTAGCTCCAAAAGTTTGCGTATCAAAAGCTTCAAAACCCACACGGCTATCTTTTATCAATCCTTCACTGGCGATAAACATTCTTTGACGATATACCTGATCTTGTGGAACTAAAATTTTACTTTCGTTTTCTAGTATATAAGGCACACTATTTTGTTCAAGTTTAGCCACAATAGCCGCAGAAGAACTTGGATCAACATTATCAACTAAAACAGCATAGCCATTATTAGCACTACTGCCACTTCCACGAAATAGTGCCAAAAATACCAAAAATCCGACAACTACGACAATAGAAGCTGCAATAACTATGCGTTGCTTTCGAGTCAAATTTTGATAAAGTTGCCCAATTTGGTGAAGCATATTTTTAAAATCCATTAATTCTCATCCCTTAGTTTAGTGAATTTCACCTATTTTAATTCTAAATATTATCAAAATAAACTATTTTTAATTAAAAATCAAGCCTATTTTAAAATTTCTTCAAATTCTGTAAAAAATCTTTCATTTTCATAAGGCGTTCCTATGGTAATTCTCATAGCATTTAAACCATAACTTTTTAAATTTCTTATTATTATACCCTTTTTAAGCAATTTTTCAGACAAATCTGTACTATTTTTTTCCTCAAAAAAATAAGTGATAAAATTTGTATAGCTTTCGATGAATTTAATACGATGTTTTTTGGCAAATTCCTTATAAAGCTCCATTTGAGAAAAATTATTTTCCAAAGTTTTTTTGGTAAATTCTTCATCGTGCAAAGCCGCAACCGCTGCTTTTAATGCTAAATTGCTTACATTAAAAGGGGCACGAAGTTTATAAAATGCACTGATAATTTCTGCATTTGCTATACCATAACCTATGCGCAACCCACCCAATCCATAAAGTTTAGAAAAAGTTCCTAAATAAAGCACATTTTTAAATTCTTGCACAAGATCACAAGGCTTTAGATATTTGTTTTGATCTTTAAAACTTGCAAATTCATTATAAGCTGCATCAATTATCACTAAACAATTCTCATCAATAGCGCGTATAAAATCAAGCACCTCGTTTGTGTCTAAGCACTCGCCCAAAGGATTGTTAGGCAAACATAAGAATATGATCTCAATCTCATCTTTATGTGCTTCATAAAGTGTTTTAAATTCAGATAAATCATGAGTGATACTTTGAGTTTTATAACATTTTGCACCGCATTGTTTAGCATAAATTTCATACATAGCAAAGCTTACCCCTGCTTGCAAAAAAGCATTTTGAGGGTTAAGTTTAGAATGTATAGCAAATTCAATAACCTGATCGCTGCCTGCACCAATGATGATATTTTCATTTTTTACATTATATTTTTGCGCCAATTCACCTTTTAACTCTACCATGCTGTCATCAGGATAAAGATTTGCCTTAAAAGCATTTTCTTGCAAAACTTTAACCGCTTTAGGCGGAGCACCAAAAGGATTTTCATTGCTTGCTAATTTTATCACTTCTTTTACGCCATACTCTCTAGCGATAACTTCAATATCCTTGCCCGGTTCATAATTGCTTAAGTGATTTAAAAAGTTATTGAATTTCATTTTTTTCTCCTGATAAATAAGATCCAAGCCAAACTACTTCATCTGCATTTTTCAAAGCGCGTTGAACATTTTCATCATCAATATGCCCTTCAAAATCTATATAAAAACTATGTAAAAATTCTTTTGATTTTACGGGACGAGATTCGAGTTTGGTAAGATTGATATTTTCTTTTTTAAATTGCTCTAATAAAGAACTAAGACCGCCAGGCTTATGTGCAGTGTGAGCTAAAATAGAAGTTTTACAATTTGGCATTTTTGGATTTTTAATATCACTTAAAATTAAAAATCTTGTACGATTTGCTGCATTATCTTCTATCTTATCAAAAAGCACAGGTACATTATAAAGCTTTGCAGCTATTTTAGAACAAATTGCAGCCGAATATTTATCTTGAGAGGCTAAATAAGCGGCATTTGCTGTAGATTTTGAAGGTACAAATTCTATATTACTTAACTCATGGCTTTCTAAAAATTTACGACATTGATTGTAGCCTTGTGGATGAGAATAAATGCGTTTTATCTCTTTTAGATTTTCATTAATTCCTACAAAAGAATGATGAATATCCATATAAATTTCACCAAAAATTTTAAGCTCGTTATACTTACCTAAGCAATCTAAAGTTACCCCTACGGCACCTTCTGTGTTATTTTCTATAGGAACAACTCCATATTTTGCTTCTTTATTGTTAAGCTCTTTAAAAACATCCTCTATAGTTGCAAGTGCGATATAGCGACTCATAGCACCAAAACGACTCCTTGCTGCTTGATGAGTATAAGTACCCTCAGGACCCAAATAAGCAACTATTTGAGGCATTTCCAAATTTCTTGAAACAGCAAAAATTTCTTGATAAATAGCCTCTATGGCATTTTGATCTAAAAGCCCCAAATTTGCATTTTTTAAGCGATTAATAATCGCTCTTTCGCGCTCAGGACGATAAATCGCTCCACCGCTTGTTTGCTTGATTTCTCCTATGCTTTTAACATAGCTCATTCTTTCATTTAAAAGTTCTAAAATTTTATCATCTACCATATCGATTTTATTTCTAAAATCTTCTAAGTTTAAATTTGGCATTTCAAATCCTTTAAAATTTCTAAAACGCTAGGATAAATTTTATCCACCATGCCTGTATCAAATCCTTTGGTATCACTTATTTTACCACTTAAAACAAGTAAGGTTTTCATACCCAATTCTTTAGCTTGAACCAAATCACCCTTTAAATCATCGCTAATGATTTTAATATCCTCAAAATCAGCATTTTTATTATAATTCCTCAAAAGCCTTAAAGCCTCTTTATAAAAAGCTGTGCTAGGTTTACCTACAACTTGGTATTTAAAATCAATAGCATTTTGTAACATCGCCATTATACTGCCCACACCCGGATAAAGCCTGCCCTCTTTTTTATAAATGCTACTTTCATGCATAGCGATAAATTGCACGCCCTCTTTAGCATATTCCATCATCAAAGCAAAATCTTGGAATTTAAAATCATCATAACTGGCAACAAGTACAGCCATAGGATTTTCAAAATCCATTTCAAAACCCAATTCTTCAAGGCTTTGTATAAATTCCTCTGCACCAAAAGCCGCAACCTTGCAAGGCCTTAAAATATATCTTAAAACGCTAAAAGGATCGATATAAGCACCCTCTTTGATGGCCAATCCTTTTTGTCTTAATCTTTCTAAGAAATCAATTTTTTTTGTATTGTTAGTAATAACAACATAGGGAATATTTTTTATATTTAAAAAATCAATCAATTCTTTAGCGCCATAGATCAAAGATTTATCAGCATCTGAAATCAAAGTTCCTTGCACATCTAAAAAAAACATTTTATCCCTTTAAAAATTGTTCTTCTAAGGCAATTTGTTCTTCAAAACTTTCCCTTTGGCGAATCATTCTTACCTCACCATTTTCAAAAGCTAATTCGCAAACTTTATTTCTTGTATTGTAATTACTACTCATACTAAAACCATAAGCTCCAGCATTTTTAATAACCATTATATCACCATTTTGAGTGCTTGGCAAAAATCTTGCCTTAGCAAAAAAATCTCCACTTTCGCAAATTCCACCCACAACATCACAAAGGCTTTCTTCTCCTTGATTATAAGGCAACAAAATTTCATGATAAGCTTCATATAAACTTGGGCGAATCAGATCATTCATAGCCCCGTCTACTATAACAAAACGCTTTGTTTTATTGTGTTTTTCATAAAGCACAGAGCATACAAATTCCCCACTATTAGCAACCAAAAATCTTCCTGGTTCCATTCCTATGGTTACATCAAGCCCATGCAATTGAGCAAGTATTCCTTGCGCATAATCATAAAGATCAGGCTCTATATCTTCTTTTTCATATCTTACACCAAGTCCACCGCCTATATCGAAGAATTTAAGCTCTATTTGTAAAGCCTTAAGCTCTCTTACTAATTTTGCAACAATTGTAGCAGCCTCATGGATAGGAGAAATATCTAATAATTGAGAACCTATATGAAAATGCACTCCAATAGGCTCTAAATGGGGTGAATTTTTAGCATAAAGATACATTTTTCTTGCAAGATCAATTTCTACGCCAAATTTATTTTCGTTTAAACCTGTAGAAATATAAGGATGAGTTTTAGCATTTACATTTGGATTGACACGGATACTTATCCTTGCTTTTAGATTGAGTTCTTTAGCTACACTTTCTAAAAGCATCATTTCAGCTTCACTTTCAAGATTGATATATAAAATATCATATTCCAAAGCAAGTTTTAATTCTTCTTGGGTTTTTCCTACGCCACTAAAAATTATCTTATAAGATTTAGCACCTGCTTTTAAAGCACGTTTAACCTCTCCTATGCTCACGCAATCAAACCCGCTGTCAAGCTTTACAAGCATTTGTAAAAGACTTAAATTTGAGTTTGCTTTTACCGCATAAAAAATTTGAGATTTTCTAGCTTTAAAAGCATTTTTAAGCCTTAAAAAACGCTCTTTAATAAAATCAAAATCATAAATATAAAAAGGGGTTTGAAATTCATCTTTGAGTTTTTTATAATCCATTTTTCACCTTTATTTTTAATTTTACTATATTAAAGCTTAATTTATCGGTGCTTGTAAAACATAAAACCACCTAAAAAAATTAACAAAACAATAGGCATAACAATGCCTAATTCACTTAAAATCACACCATTTTCGCTCAATCTTGATAGTAAAAATAACATACCCCAAGTAAGCAAAGTGACTACAAAAGCTACAAAAGCTACAAAAGCTAAATTAAAAAATCTTGCAATAACTGGGAAAAAATAATACATAATAAGCATTAAAAAAGGTGCAAAAAATGGCATAAATACAAGCTTGTAAAGATTGATTTTAAGTGCTTCTATGCTGATATTTTGTGTTTTAAAAAGCTCTAAACTTTCAAGTATATCCAAAATAGAATAATCACTATTGCTAGCCACCCCTTCGATAATCTTAGGCTTAAAACCTTCAAGGGTATCAAGCTCTTTAAATTCGCTGATATTTAATCCCTTATTGCCAAGCTCATACTCCTTAGGAAGCAAGGTTAAATTTCCTTCTTTTAAAGTCCAATTTTTCTTTTCAAAAACTCCACTTTTAGCCTCGATAAAAGAACTTAAATTTAAATCCTTAATATTAAAAATTTTAATATTTTGTGCGGTACTTTGTCCGTTATTAACCTTAGAAATATAAACAAATTCATCATTAAATTTCAAAAAAACTTCACCGCTTTGTTTTAACATAGTGCCATTTTTTAGAATATTTCTTTTATAATCATTTGCATAAGCAAAAGGGGTAAAATTTAATCCCACATACACAAAGCAAAAAAACAAAGCCCATAAAAAAGGAAATAATATAACCAAATTCTTGCTAAGCCCTAAAGCATAAAGGCTCACAAATTCATTAGCCCTTATCATAGAAACTAAAGAAAGCACTAAAGCAAAGATCAAAGAGACAGGCAAGACATAAGTAATAGCAGAAAAAGCCAAAAAGATCACATAAAGCAAGCTAAGATTTGCCGCATCGGGCAAGTCATTGAAATTTAAAAGTAAATCAATACCACAATAAAAACCCAGCAAAGATAGAAAAATAATGAAAAAATTCTTAAGATAAATTCCTGAAATAAAACGAAAAAATATCCACATCTTAAGCCTTTAAGCTATATTTTGAAGATATGGCCGATAAATCATCATTACGAATAAGCTCAAGTAAAGCTTTTTTAGAATGCTCTAAAACCTTACTTAAAATTAACTCTTCTTCGGCTCTAAATTTACCCAAAACATGAGAAATAACATTCTCACCCTTACCCACTCCTATACGCACTCTTTCATAATCGCTTCCGCATAAATTATCTATGCTTTTAAGCCCATTATGTCCCCCACTAGAACCGCCTTTTTTAAAACGCAAAGCACCTAAATTAATATCGATATCATCATGAACGACTATAATTCTCTCACATTTATAAAAATCATTTACTGCTTTTACACTTAATCCGGAATTATTCATATAAGTATGGGGTTTAAGAAATAAAGAAGAGCCCATTTTAAAAAGCTCTCCTTTGAATTTTGAGTTTGTAAGATTTGTGAAATTGCCTTCTTTTAAAAGCAAATCAACAAGCATAAAGCCGACATTATGGCGAGTATTTTCATACTCTTTGCCTATATTGCCAAGCCCTACGACTAAGATCATCTAGCTTTTTCTACGCCCACTACCGCTACTCTATCAGCATCTATCATAGTTACACCCTCAGGCACTACAACATCACGAACAAGTAAAGCATCACCCACATCAAGCTTGCTTACATCAAGCTCGAAGAAATTTGGTAAATTTTCTGCTGCACATTTTACTTTCAATCTTCTTTTTGATTGGATTAAAACACCTTTATTTTTAAGACCGATAGCTGTTCCTGTAATTTTCACTGGAACCATGTATTTAGAAATAACACCTTTTTGTGCAACTTTCAAATCCACATGTTTAAGTTCTGCAGTTACAGGATCTTTTTGATAATCCACTACAACAACATTTAAAGTTTGTGAACCTACTTTTACATCAAAAGCTAAAGTTGTTTTTTTGCGAACTTCTTTGATAAAATCATTTACTTTGAAAGCAGCATTGATGTTTTCTAATCCTTTTCCGTAGATGTTTGCGATTAGATAACCATCTCTTTTTAAAGCTTTAGCTGCTTTTCTACCGATACTCTCTCTAACGATACCTTCTAACATCTTTTTCCTTTCTTAAAAAATAAGCTTATAATTGTAGCTAATTTTGGCTTAGGTAAAAGTAAATTTATGATAGTTTTTTATTTACTTTGTTTTGGCTATAATTGCCGCGCAAAAAATATTAAGGAGGCGCATAATGAATACCAATATCGCGTGGTTTATGGTTATTTTTGGTGGGCTTATAGAATGTTTTTGGGTAGGCGGACTTAAGTATTCTACAGAGCTTTGGCAATATATACTTACTATTATTGGAGTTTGTATCTCTTTTACTCTGTTTTTAAAAGCGTGTGAAAAGCTTGAAGTAAGCATTGCTTATAGTGTTTTTGTAGGTATTGGGACTGTCGGAGTGGTTTTAAATGAAATATTTCTTTTTGATATCGAAGTTTCGGTAGCTAAAATTGTTTTAATTGCTATTTTACTTTTAAGCATTATTGGGCTTAAATTAATCAGCAAGGAGGCTAAATAATGGAGTGGATCTTTTTATTTTTAGCTACTATTTTTGAAATTATAGGCGTGATAGTGATGAAACAACTCGTCATCACTAAAAACAAATTTTATCTTTTAGCCTTAGCTGCTTGTTTTGCTTTATCATTTAGCTTTTTAAGTCTTAGTATGCAAAATATCGCTATGAGCGTGGCTTATTCTATATGGACAGGAGCTGGCACTGCAGGTGGGGTTATAGTAGGTGTGCTTTTTTACAAAGAAAGCAAAAGCTTTTTAAAACTTTTTTTAATAGCACTTATCATCGCCTGTACAGTGGGCTTAAAAATTCTTTCATAGGATTAAAATGAAAATATACATTAGCGGTATAGATACAGATGTTGGCAAGACTTATTTGAGCGCTAGAATTTGTAAAGAATTGGGTTTTGATTATTTTAAACTCATTCAAGCAGGGGTGCCAAAAGATAGTGATGAAGTGGCTAAATTCAGCTCTAAAACTAAGATTTTTAAAGAGGGTGTGTGTCTACAAACTCCTGCTTCACCACATAAGGCAAGAATTTTAGAAAAACTAAACTACAAAGCCTTTGATATACAAATTCCACAAAGCGATAAGCTTATCATAGAGCTTGCGGGTGGGCTTTTTTCGCCTATTGATGATGAAAAAACTATGATTGATTATATGAGCGAATTTAAACACCCCACCCTTTTGGTAGCCAAAGACTATCTAGGAAGTATCAATCATACGCTTTTAAGCATAGAAGCTTTAAAACAAAGAGGTATTGAAATCCTTGCCTTAGTGCTAAAGAGTGAAGATCATTTTAGCAAGGATTTTATCAGCAAATACACACAAATTCCTATCGTAGAATTTGACGATAGGGTTTGTGAAAATCTCTCAAAAATCCTTAAAAATTTGCTCTAAAGTATCTACCACGAAAGAAATTTGCTCTTTGGTGATGATGTAAGGGGGCATAAAATAAATCGTATTTGCTAAAGGCCTTAAAAGCAAACCTTTTTCCAAGGCCTTCCTAAACACAAAAAGTCCTACGCGTTTATACTTGCTGCTTAAAATATCAAAAGCACTGATCATTCCGCAAGTTCTAAAATTACCCAAAAAGTCAAATTTTTCAAGTCTTGAAAATTCTTTTTTGATAAACTCGCTTAAAATTTGATTTTTTTCTAAAATATTTTCATTCTCAAAGATATCTAAAACCGCATTTGCTGCCGCACAAGCTAAGGTATTTCCCGTATAGCTATGAGAATGTAAAAAAGCCTTTTGGCTTTCATAAGTATCATAAAAAGCATTATAAATTTCATCTCTTGTAAGCACTACAGAAAGTGGCATAAATCCGCCTGTGATCCCTTTTGAAAGGCAGATAAAATCAGAACTTTCTTTACACTGATGCAAAGCAAATAAACTCCCTGTGCGTCCAAAACCCACAGCGATTTCATCAAAAATCACTTGCACTCCAAATTGATGACAAAGCTTTATAGCCTCATCAATAAACCCTGCTTCATACATATGCATATTTCCCGCGCATTGCACCAAGGGTTCAAGTATAAAAGCGCAAATTTCACTTGCATTTTTTTCTAAAATATCTTTTAAAATTTCAAGCTCTTGAGTGTAATCTTTACTTTGTGGCACAGGCGTGCTTAAACACTCTAAAAGTAAAGGTTTATAAGTATCTTTATAAAGTGCTACATCTCCTACACTTAAGGCTCCTAAGGTTTCACCATGATAAGAATTGCTTAAAGATAAAAATTTACTTTTTTTCACTCCTTTATTTAAATGATAATGAAAACTCATCTTAAGTGCGACTTCAATAGCACTTGAGCCATTATCTGCGTAAAAACATTTATTAAAATTCCTGCCTACTTTTTCGCAAAGTCTTGCAGAAAGCTTGATGATGGGCTCATGCGTAAAACCTGCTAAGATCACATGCTCTAGCTCATCAACTTGTTTTTTAATAGCATTTGCGATTTTTTCATTGCAATGCCCAAAAAGATTTACCCACCACGAGCTCACACAATCCATATAAGCCTTATCATCAAAATCATAAAGCCACACTCCTTTAGCTCTTTTTATAGGAATGAGTGGCAAATTTTCATGATCTTTCATTTGCGTACAAGGGTGCCAAATATGCTCTAAATCGAGTTTTTTTAAAATTTCATTTTGCATTATAACTTCTTTTTTAAATATATTTTGGCAAAATAATACTTTAAATTTCTGAATTTTAGGAAAAAAATGAGCCTTGAAAATATCTTAGAAACCCTTGAAAAAAATCATAATCTTAGAAAACTTACAAGCCTCAAACATGAAGGAAATTTTGTTTTTAAAGAGGGTAAAAAGCTTTTAAATTTAGCGGGGAATGATTATTTAAATTTAAGCTCTTGCAAATCTTTAAAAGATGAATTTTTAGACAATATCAAAGAACAAGACTTATTTTTTTCAAGCTCAAGTTCAAGGAGCTTGAGTGGAAATTTTACAATTTATGAAGAATTAGAAAGCTTTTTAAAA